>NZ_LWFE01001282.1:0-1359 GCF_001635675.1 Oleiphilus sp. HI0061
TCTTTTTCATAATTTAACCTGTCAGCGAATGCGATAGAGAGAAGTGTCAGCTCGATTAGAGTGCCAAGGGATAATGCGTTTTCATTGAAAATATTTGGTTCTATAATTCGGTTATTTTCTAATAGGAAAATAATGACCGCACCTAAATAGCTAAACCAGGCCAAAGCAAAATAACGAGCAGTTTTAATCCCTTTTAGCCAGTATTTCACACCAAGGTAAAAGCCGGTCATTACCATAAAGCTTACAGCGATAAATGTACTTTTTAATGCGAAGCTATAAGAAATTAAGAAGCCGGATAGTACCGTCAATATGAAAGTCAGAATTAGAAGCTTTATCAGTACAAGGTCTCGCTTAGAGCTTATGTAGTCGATACCAATAAAATTCTTAATAAATGTTATCGCACTAATGCCGGTAAAAGCGGCAGAAAATACAACAGCGTGGTAATTAAATAGGGGGTAGTTTGGCCATAGATATTGAAAAGCGAGACCAGAAAGCACTAACTGGATGATTGCGCATGAGCTTAGGTATATTAAATAGTAAAGATAGCCTTTATCCTTTACGGTGAGATAAATAAAGCTATTGTAAAAAAGCATAATCAGGATTGCGCCGAAATATATCCCGGATAGAAGACTAAAAGATATGTTTTGCTTACTTAACTCATTTTGGGTAACGATTGAGAGCGGGAGTTGCAATACACCTTCTGACTGTATGTTTAGATATACGTCAAGCTCTGTATGGTTTTCTGGAATACTAAAAACAAAAGTAGGTAAATCTACCTTTCGGCTTTTAAATGGTAAGTGGTCGCCGGTATTGACTTGTTTGACGATGCGGCCGTCATTGACAAAATAAATCGATACACGGTCGTGATGAGGGTAATCTAATTTAACAAAATACTGTTGGTCGATATGAAAGCGCTGTTTGTGTAGCTTAAAGCGGAACCAGTAAGGCGCGTTCGTCTGCCCAAAGTGCTGAATGTGCTCGGTATTTTTTGTCCATTTATTTTTATCTATTGCTAGCACATCATTGATGCTTGCCGAAAAGGAACTGTCCAAGTAGTAATCTAGATAAGGTAGTGCATTAACTTCATCTACTATTTTGCTTACCTTAATTGTTTCGTACTGCGATGACGTGCTTTGTGCTAAGGATGGCTTAGAAATCGCGAGACTGACCCACAGCCCAATAGTGGCAATAAGCAAGATAAGCCATGCCATTTGAGAGCGTTCAGGAAGTAGGTCTATCTTTCTGTGAATGCTCATGCTCTGCTCAGAGTCCGATGTGCGTAGTTAGCTAGTGATTGGTGTGTAGTTGTTAGTATAGTGGATGTCTGAGAAATAGTTTCTAGAAAGCCATAAAAAACGC
>NZ_LWFE01001283.1:0-386 GCF_001635675.1 Oleiphilus sp. HI0061
CTTAGAGCTTATGTAGTCGATACCAATAAAATTCTTAATAAATGTTATCGCACTAATGCCGGTAAAAGCGGCAGAAAATACAACAGCGTGGTAATTAAATAGGGGGTAGTTTGGCCATAGATATTGAAAAGCGAGACCAGAAAGCACTAACTGGATGATTGCGCATGAGCTTAGGTATATTAAATAGTAAAGATAGCCTTTATCCTTTACGGTGAGATAAATAAAGCTATTGTAAAAAAGCATAATCAGGATTGCGCCGAAATATATCCCGGATAGAAGACTAAAAGATATGTTTTGCTTACTTAACTCATTTTGGGTAACGATTGAGAGCGGGAGTTGCAATACACCTTCTGACTGTATGTTTAGATATACGTCAAGCTCTGTAT
>NZ_LWFE01001284.1:0-3309 GCF_001635675.1 Oleiphilus sp. HI0061
TACCGGGCCGGGAGTCTCTGCTCGGTATAGCTGCATACCACCAATGCCTAGCATTGGAAGAATGGCGACAGCCAGTACGATCAAGCCCATGCCGCCAAGCCATTGCAATTGTTGTCGGTACCACAAGATAGATTTGGGCAGGTCATCTATCCCGGTAATGACGGTCGCGCCAGTGGTGGTTAGCCCCGATAGGGACTCAAAGTAAGCATCAACGAAGCGTAAATCAGGGGAGTCAGATAAATATAAGGGCACTGAACCACTCAGGCTGAGCACCAGCCAGAAGAGAACCGTTACGATAAAACCATCTCGTACACGAAGCTCCTTTTTATGGTTTCGAACAGGCAGCCAGATGATTAGCCCTAAGCCTAGCGTAATAACAAAAGCATCGAGGAAGGCATGGAGCTGATTATCGTTATAGATGAGCGAAACAATGATCGGCGGGAGCATGGTCAGGCTAAAAATCATCAGCAGGATGCCTAGAATTCGGCTGACTGTAGACAAATGCATCCGGTTGTATCTCCCAAAAAACTACTAAAACAGGGTTAGAAAAAAGCGAGTCCGACTTGGAACAGCTTCTCGACTTCGCGAACTCTTTTCTTATCGACCAGGAAGAGGATAACGTGATCGTCTTGCTCGATGCGGATATGGTCGTGAGCGATTAATACTTCCTGGTGACGGACAATTGCGCCGATGGTGGTACCGGTTGGTAAAGGTATCTCATCGACTCGTTTACCGACAACCTTTGAGGAGCGCTCGTCGCCATGTGCTACGGCTTCGATCGCCTCAGCTGCTCCTCGTCGTAAGGCGTGAACATTAACGACATCTCCTTTTCGGATATGGGTTAGCAGGCTGCCAATGGTGGTTTGTTGAGGCGATATGGCAATGTCGATTTCACCGCCTTGGATCAGATCGACATAATCAGGGTTGCTGATCAAGGCCATCACCTTGCGAGCACCAATGCGCTTGGCAAGCATCGAGGCCATGATGTTTGCTTCATCATCATTGGTCACGGCGATGAAAACATCAGTATCTTCGATGTTCTCTTCCAATAGCATGTCTTTATTGGCGGCATTACCATGCAGAACAATGGCCTTTTCGAGTTGCTCGGAAAGTGCCACGCAACGCTCGTGATGGTTTTCAATGATTTTTACTTGATAACGACGTTCCAGGTACTTGGCTAAGCGAAAACCAATGTTACCGCCACCAGCGATAATAATTCGCTTGTACTTATTTTCCAAAGGCTGCAGTTCGCTCATTACCGCGCGAATATGGTCGGTCGCGGCAATAAAGAAAACCTCATCATCTTCTTCAATCACCGTGTTACCAGAAGGAATGATTGGTTGGCCTTTTCTGAAAATTGCTGCCACTCGGGTGTCGATAGTGGGCATGTGCTGTCGGATCAAGGATAAGGCATGACCGACCAAGGGGCCGCCCTGGCATGCTCTGATGGCAACGAGTCTGGCCTTACCGTTTGCCAGGTCTAGTGCTTGTAAAGCGCCAGGATATTCCAATAAGCGGGTAATATGTTTGGTAACAACCTGCTCGGGGCTGATGAGTACATCAATGGGAAAGGCTTTGTTAGAAAACAGCTCTTTCTTGGCTAAATAAGGTGTCGCTCTGACCCGGCAGATTTTGGTGGGTGTCTGAAATAGTGTATAAGCAACCTGACAGGCGGCCATATTAACTTCATCACTATTTGCAACTGCAATCAGCATGTCTGCATCTTCTGCGCCCGCCTGGGCAAGAATGTTAGGGTGAGCACCCTGGCCGTGAATTGTGCGTATGTCTAAATGATCCTGAAGCTCACGCAGTCGAGCGCCATTGTGATCAATGACGGTGATGTCGTTTTCTTCATTTGCGAGGTTTTCAGCAAGCGTTCCGCCTACTTGCCCTGCACCGATAATGATAATTTTCATAAGGTTGATCTACGCACCGGTTTATTCAGTCATTTGACCCGTGGGCTATAATATACCGACAAAATTTAGGGTCAATCGCCAATTCAGTAAAATGACTCTTTTCATCCCCTAAACACGGTTAATCTGATAAATCTTGCTTCTTATTCGGGTATTTCGCTTCCGCGTTTTTTTAAACGGGCGTAGAAAAAACCATCATGACCGTTTTCTTGAGGGAATAATTGACGACCAAACCCGGTATCTTGCCCCCAGGGTGCATCGATCTTGAATAATTCGGCCTGATCTTGCTGTCTTAAGAATCGCTCGATAATTCGGCTATTCTCTTGTGGGAAGATAGAGCAGGTTGCGTATACCAATATCCCGCCTGGTTTGAGTGTTTTCCACAAGCTTGTAAGTAGCTGAAGTTGAAGTTCAGCCAATGCTTTTATATCACCTTCTTTGCGCAATAGTTTGATGTCAGGGTGGCGTCGAATGACTGCGCTGGCGCTGCATGGTGCATCGAGCAGGATTCGGTCAAAATGCTTACCGTCCCACCACTGCTCAAGCTCTTCGGCGCGTGATACCTTAAGTTCTGCCTGTAAATTTAGTCGTTTAAGGTTTTCATCGATCTTTGCGGCTCGACTTGCTTCAGAGTCTAGCGCCGTCAGGTGAATACCTGTTTGGGATTCCAGGATCGCACAGGTTTTTCCGCCTGGTGCGGCACAGGCATCGAGTACCTTATGGCCTTCTTCTAGTTCCAGTAAGTCACAACATAGTTGGGCTGCTTCATCCTGAACGCTTGCTGCGCCCTCGCGAAACTTGGGTAAAGCGGCTACGGGAACCGGTTTGAGCAACTGGATGCCGAAAGAACTGAAGGCGCAAGTTTGCGCTTCAATTTCCTGTTCCGTTAGTAAATCCAGGTAGTGTTGTCTTGGTTCGTCACTTTCAGCGAACTGTCGATTAACTCTCAGTGTCATCGGAGGGCGTGCATTTCCCTGGCGAAGAATATCTTGCCACTTTTCTGGCCAGTTATGTTTAACCTTTTCTTTAATCCACTCAGGGTAGCTGGCATTAATGATTTCGTTTGTTGCTTCACCTGCTTCGATCGCTGGCAGGGCGGATATTTTTCGAAGCACTGCATTGATCAAAGGCTTAAAGTGCTCTATTCCCAGCTCGGCAGCGGCTTGCACAGTTTCATTAATTGCAGCGTGGGCGGGTGTGCGCATGAATAGGAGTTGGTAAGCCCCTACTTTTAGAATGCTTTCAACCAGTTTATCTTCGTGCTGGAGCGGTGTTTCCAAAAACTGATTATGGTTATTTGCCAAATACTCGTACCAGCGACAGGCTCCATAGACAATTTCCTGAAGAAGGGCGCCGTCTTTATCTGCCACCTGTTCAGCAGCGATGGGCATGAGTG
>NZ_LWFE01001285.1:0-870 GCF_001635675.1 Oleiphilus sp. HI0061
CAAAGGCAGTTCAAGCTGGCTATGCTTCAGTTCTGACATATGACGACATCAAAGTTTCAAATAGCGGCAATACCCAAGATCTCGGGCCATCTGATAAGCTACTTCGCAGAGAAGCGATTGAGCGTTTTGCTGCGCATTTTCCTATGGCTAATCAGACGGCAGGATTGTTGAACGACCTAGCAAATGAATATTATCGCGAACTAGACTATATCAATGCAGTAGAAGTTTCTTCCCGAGTTGTACAGTCCAGATCGGCACCTGCTGCGATATTGTATTCTAGTTGGTTGGTTAACGCTCATAGTCATTTCGAGCTAGAAAACTATTCTCTTGCAGAAAAAGCCTATCAAAAACTTGTTACTTATAATAAGAAGTCTGATGTAGAGGTCTTAAGCGAGCGCTTAGCTGCGTCTGTTTACAAGCAAGCAGAGAAAGAAAGTGCGATTGGGAAAAGTGCCGAACTTTATTTGAGAGTCGTCGACCTAGTGCCGGATTCGAGTATTGCTCCTACGGCACTTTTTGATGCGTCGACACAGTTTCTACAAATACAAAATTGGCCGCAGTCCATCGCCACCTTAAACGTTTTCCAAGAGCGTTTTCCTGATAGTGAGTTGTATGAGGATGCCTCAGATAAGCTCGTCTATGCTTACTTGGAGAATGAAGAGCCAATTCCTGCTGCAGAAAAACTAGTCGAGATATCGAATTCTACTGCGGACTTGGCTAAAGCGTCGAACTCACTTTATCGTGCTGCAGAAATTTACTTAGAAAATGACTTTGCCTATGAAGCTGTTGGGCTTTTGGACGGTTTTGTTAAGCGCTATCCCGATCAGTTCGAGTTAAATATTGAGGCATATTTCCAAAGTATTCGCTATT
>NZ_LWFE01001286.1:0-1009 GCF_001635675.1 Oleiphilus sp. HI0061
AATGTTGTTAGCTGTTATCGAAGGCGAGCTTGATCTGATTCAGGTCGAGAAGCGCATTCGTGGTCGTGTTAAGAAGCAAATGGAAAAGAGTCAGCGCGAGTACTACCTGAATGAGCAAATGAAAGCTATCCAGAAAGAAATGGGAGCGATCAACGAAGGTGGTAACGAGTTCGAAGAGCTGGAAAACAAAATTCAAACGGTTGGCATGAGTGCAGAGGCCAAGAAGAAGGCTGAAGCAGAGCTTAAGAAGTTGAAGATGATGTCACCGATGTCTTCAGAGGCATCAGTTGTGCGAGGCTATGTTGAGTGGCTTGTAAATCTTCCCTGGAAGAAGAAAAGTAAAGTTCGACACGATATCGTTAAGGCAAGAGAAATTCTTGATGCAGACCACTATGGCCTAGAAGAGGTCAAAGACCGCATTATCGAATATTTAGCGGTACAGAGCCGGGTTAAGAAGCTTAAAGGGCCGGTATTGTGCTTGGTTGGGCCTCCTGGTGTAGGTAAAACCTCCTTGGGGCAATCTATTGCGAAGGCAACAAACCGAAAATATACCCGTGTTGCACTGGGTGGTGTGCGTGATGAAGCAGAGATTCGTGGTCATCGCCGAACTTATATCGGTTCAATGCCAGGTAAACTGATTCAGAAGCTTTCTAAAGTCGAAGTGAAGAACCCGCTGTTCTTGTTTGATGAAATCGATAAATTGGGTGCTGATCATCGTGGTGACCCGGCTTCGGCTTTGCTTGAGGTGTTAGATCCAGAACAAAATCATACCTTTAATGATCACTATCTAGAAGTAGATTATGATTTGTCCGATGTTATGTTTGTCTGTACCTCAAACTCAATGAACATCCCTCCGGCCTTGCTTGATCGTATGGAGGTTATCCGTATTCCGGGTTACACCGAAGATGAAAAGATCAATATCGCGCAAAAATACCTGATCCCGAAACAGATCAAAGATAATGGCCTGAAAAAAGGTGAGCTCGCTATTGCCGAAGATGCAATAAGAGAT
>NZ_LWFE01001287.1:0-2628 GCF_001635675.1 Oleiphilus sp. HI0061
CGACGCAATTTCGCTAATTCAATTCTCATTACGAATACTCATTAGGTACACACATGAACGTAACAATTAATTGGGGCGGTGACGCCAAATTTGTAGGTCAATCAGGCTCAGGTCATGAAATAGTAATGGATGGCCCTCCTGACCATGGCGGAAAAAACCAAGGCCCTCGACCTATGGAAATGCTGCTACTAGGTTTGGGTGGCTGCACATCATTTGACGTCATGAGCATTCTGCAAAAATCCCGTCAAAACGTAACTGACTGCCAAGCAATTATCGACGCAGAACGTGCCGACGAAGTCCCCAGTGTTTTTACCAAGATCAGCATCCACTTCATTGTCAGTGGTGAGCAGCTTAAAGAAAGCCAAGTAAAAAGAGCCGTTTCTCTCTCTGCTGAAAAGTATTGCTCTGCTTCGATTATGCTTGAGAAAGGCGGTGTGGAAATCGCTCACAGCTATGAGATAAAAGAAGCCTGAGCCATAGTTCTTGAATATATAGAGCGAATTAAACTCACTAATTCGCTCTATGCCTCTTGCTATAAATCGATATAAGCAGAGACGGAAGAGCCCTGAACAAAATCGACCTTCAAGTGCTTCATTTTTTGCAGACAGATGGCTGTGTCAACGGCATTAGCCAAGACTTTCTTACCTAAATAGTGAGCGATTTCTATAATCGAATCCGCCGCCTTTTCATCACCTTCGGCTTGATTCAGCTCTTCCATAAACGACTCATCAATTTTGATCATATCGAAAGGCAACGCTTTGAGAAAGGCAAACGGAGACCGCTCTGAGCCAAAGTGATCGAGACAAAATTTGAAGCCTTCCGCTTTTAATTGGTTCATATAAGCCACCGCAGAGTGAATATCTTCAATCGCTGCGCAGTCATATAGATCAAAACATACTTTTCTAGCGGGAATTTTCCCTGCTCTGGAAAGAGAAAGCATTTGTTCAGTAAACTCTTCATCGCATAAAGAGTAACCACTAATCTGCACTCGGACATAGTTCTCATCATCTAAAACAGGGTGCTGATGTGCCTGCAAGGCTATCAGCTGCGCAATCCACCATGCATCCAGCTCTTTGGCATCTTCATCGCCACTGACCTCAAAAGGCGATTGCCCCCCCTCAACAAAGCACGACAGGTTCACGTGATTCTGTAATACGCTATTGCTGCTCGACGCATCGGCCTCACTCTCAGTATTGTTTAAACACTCCACAACCTGCATCTTCAGCTCAAGCGTCAGCGCACTAAAATCTATATCTTCAGGTAAAATGTTTTCTGACTCGTCAATATATAAAGTCGGGATATTGTCTGAATTGGCGACAGGCTCTGGTTCATTAACACGAACGCCATCCGAGGCAAACTCGTCTTCAAGCTCATTTCGATACTCTGAATCTGATCCATCGACACCCTCATCACTTTGATGTATTCGGGCAAAGCTCTCTTCAATTAACTCTAATGCAGCACGAATCATTGACTCTGGGTTATAAAACCCCATATGCGCCTTACTTTCACCAATCAACACTGACAATGCAGTCTCTTCAGACTCACATAGAGTCTCCAGCGTATCCTGGCACCGCAAACCTAAAAACTCTTCGCCATGGTCAACCGTAAATAAGACGAAGTCAGAATCATTAACCCGCCCTAAAACACCACCACCAAGCATACCACTCAATTGACCTGCAACATCCTTAGCGAAACTCGGCTCCAAACTTGCTGCATCATCTGTTTTGGTATCGTAAAAACGAATATAGAGTAAGTAACACTCTGCAGTTCGCTTGCCTTTCTTCATCAAGGTTCTAACCTGACGACAAAACTCTGATTTACGTATTAGGCCTGAACCTTCGTCATAATTCGACTCATACGCTATCTTGTCGTAAACCTCGGCAACCATATTGTCGAGGCTCTGGTTAACCATGGGTAGTTCATAATCAAAATCCAGAGATATTCGCCGGTCTCTTAGGTACGTCGCAAACTTTAGTAAGCCCAGCTCAATAACTTTCATACCCTGATGGTTTACACATACGAACTTGCTATAGCCTTTCGCTATCCAGACCAAGCGCATGTATTGCGGTTCCTTTCCTTCTCGCTCAAGTTGCAGCCAAGTACCCGTTTCAATAGATTTTGCTTTTAGAATCCAGGTTTTGAGCTCTTGAGACTTAGTAAGGTTTCGTTGCACCAAGTCATCTTCAGTCTCTGGCAGGTCTTGTAACTTAGCTTGCACCATATTATGGCAACCACGTGGCGCATTTTGAATAAGATGCTTTAACGACTCTCTTACAGTGCCAGACGCTTCATTCGTTCCCGATACCTGTTTCAGACCTTCTTGAATAACAGGAATAATTTTCTTAGCATCAACGGGGATTTCAGGATTGTCTCCAAAAGCAATTAGACGATCAAGAACCGATAAATAAGTATGCCACTGCTCACTATCTTCACCATATTTTATATGGGTGAGGTTCAGCAGTTCCTTCCAGCCATTTTCAACCAACACACTAACGGCTGATGGAACCTGCTTTCCAGCAAAACGTTGATTAAGTGCTGTTGCAACCGCAACCTTGGCCTCATCAACCTTATGCACACCATCAGCAGCGGCTGCCACTCGCTCTACATTCTTAACATATAGCTTGTTTT
>NZ_LWFE01001288.1:0-956 GCF_001635675.1 Oleiphilus sp. HI0061
GCTTTTTCTGGCCATTATTTCACCAACTACTTAGGTGGCTGTATATATTTTAATAAGCCATTAATGATTCAGAGTACCTTAATAAGATAAAGATCGACTATCCCGGGGGAAGTATGACTAAGCATAATGAGCAAATAGCAAAATCCAGACTTGGGCGCTTATTAGTAAACCGCGGTTATATTAGCGAAGCGCAACTTGATCAAGCACTTCAGCTTCAAGCCTCCGAGAACATGATGCTTGGTGAGGTCTTAATTAAGCAAGGCTGGATTAGTGAGAAAGAGCTAAATAGAACACTTAAGCATCAGTCTCGTTACCGTTACACTGCAGCATTTGTTGCTTTGGCTGCGGCGCCGTTTCAACCGATGCTTGCTATGGCTGCGAGTCCCGCTGCAGCTTTACCAATTAATAACACCAGTAGCGCTGAGCTAACACGAGAACAGTTAGGTAAGTTTGGCGGCATGCAGATGCTTGATGACGAAGCTTTGGCAGGTGTTAATGCCCAAGGGTTCGGTCCAATACCAGGTATGGGGCTTAGCATCGGTCAGAATGCTGACGGAGCGGTTGCCGGTTTTCAGCATAAATATAACGACGAAGATGAATATGAAGAGCCGAAGGATGAGCAAGTGGCTTATGAGTTAGCGGACAGTGTATTAACCATGGCAGGTGTTGGTCCGATATCTAACCTGATTGAAGCAGATATTTCTATTGAGGGTTTGAAATACCAGGAAGGAAGAGGGCCTATAGAAATTACTGACGAAGGCGGTATAAAAATATATATGCCGACAGAAATTGCTCGAATTAGCATGGAGAATATTCGAGTTAAAGGAAATACTAGCGGCCCAACTATGGGAAGCATTTACATGTCTGATATCAAGTATCATCCAGATTCCAGCTACACAATTACCGCGAGAAACTAAGCCCTCTACGTTGTTATACATAAAAAAACAGGCGCGAGC
>NZ_LWFE01001289.1:0-37771 GCF_001635675.1 Oleiphilus sp. HI0061
AGCCCAAACGAACATCTCTGAGCCTACGCGCCAGGCGGCCATAAACCATATCTTTCTTATGGGGCCCCAGCACTATGCCAGTATACTTATAGGCCAACTCGCTGATTTCCTGGAAATCAGCATCGGACATCGCAAACTCTCGTGATCGATCAGAATCCACTTAAGAACCTTAACTCGCTAGTAATTGTCGTCCGGCAACCTGATCTGGATCAGCGATCAATTGCTCGCTAAGCTCCAAAATAATCACCATTTTTTCTTCGGTACTTCCCAAACCTTTAACATATTGCGCCTGACTCGTTTGGGAAAGCTCGGGAGAAGGCTGAATTTGAGAATGAGAAAAGTTATACACATCCGACACTGCATCAACCACGATTCCGATAACCTTGGCGTTAGACTCGGTTTCTACCGAAACGATTATCACAACCGTTTCATCGGTATAAGATAAATCTTTAATGCCAAAGCTATATCGCAAATCAACGATAGGAGAAACAGTCCCCCTCAAGTTCATGACACCTAGCACCTGACTTGGAGAATTGGGAATTGAGGTGATCTCTTCCCAACCTCTTATCTCCTGCACTGAAAGAATATTGATACCGAACTCTTCACCCCCCATAAAAAAGGTGAGGTATTGGTCGGTTGGCTCATCCTGCTTTGCATCATCGACTTCACCATTAATCTGTTCTAGCTTTGAATCTTGTTGCTCTGACATAGATTAAACCTTTTGTTTTATGCCGCTTCGCTATCGTCTGGCTCGGTAATCTTCTTATAGGCATCACGCCCAACACCAGCAAGCTTTATAAGCCCGCTAATATCCAGGATCAGTGATACAGTACCATCCCCAAGTATCGTTGCGCCGGATACACCAGGGACTGAACGATAGTTTTCCTGCAAACTCTTGATGACCACTTGCTGCTGAGCTAATAAGTCGTCAACTAACACCGCTACCTTAATATTGTCACCCTCGACAATAACGAGGAGACCATCATCAACCCGTTCATGATCTGCCTGAACGTTAAAAATATCCCAAAGGCGAATAATCGGAACATATTCGTTTCGAAGGCGAAGGACGTCACAGCCACCAGAAACGCGATGTATCATCTGATCCTGAGACTCAATCGATTCGACAATAGATACCAAAGGAAAAATATATACCTGCTGACCAACACGAATTAGCTGACCATCCAAAATTGCCAGAGTCAGTGGCAAGCGTATCGAGAACATACTCCCCTTGCCTGGAGTCGACTCAACCTCGACCGAACCATTTAAGTCCTGTATATTTCTGCGCACAACATCCATACCAACGCCACGCCCCGAAATATCGGTAACTTCTGCAGCAGTTGAAAATCCAGGCTGGAAAATTAAGTCGTGAATTTGCTCTGGTTCAAGATGATCGTTAGGCGAAACAAGACCGTTTTCGATTGCTTTCGATAAAATTCGATCTTCATTGAGGCCGGCACCGTCATCAATAATCTGAATAACAATGTTACCGCCCTGGTGAAATGCGTTAAGGGTAATCTTACCGGTTTCATCTTTGCCAGCGGCAAGACGCGCTTCTGGCGACTCTAAACCGTGGTCAAGTGAGTTTCGAACAAGGTGAACAAGAGGGTCGCCTATTCTTTCCATCACTGTTTTATCCAGTTCAGTTTGCTCACCAAGCAGAACAAGCTCAACTTTCTTTTCAAGACTCTTACTAATATCGTGAACGAGGCGAGGGAAACGTGAAAATGCAAAACTAATAGGAAGCATCCTAATACGCATGACACTCTCTTGAAGCTCTCTGGTATGAAGACTTAGCTGCTCTAAACCTTCCATCAACTTCGGCATCATATCGACCGTAAAGTCTTTGCCCAGTTCATTTAGCATTGACTGGGTAATTACAAGCTCGCCGACCATATTGATCAGGCTATCGATTTTGTCTGTGCCTACACGGATTGAAACGCTTTCAGGCTTACTTTCCTTTTTAACAGGCGCTGGCGCTTTACTCGCTTTCTCAACACTGGCACTAGATTCAACACTCGACTTAGACGCGGGCACATCTTCTGTCTTAACTGCTGAAACACCAACCGCAGCTTCAGCAACAACCGCTGGCTCTGCTGCTTCAGCATTTACCTCAGACTCTTCAGAAGCTTGCGAATCAATTTTCTCAATTCGAATATCCGAGTCATCAACGACCCACTCAAAGACTTCGTCTATTTGAGCTCTTTCGGCATCACCCTTAAGTACAATATTCCAAGCTAGATAGCATGCTTCGGGGTCTAGCGAGCCAAGTTCTGGCAGCTCATCAACAACACTGGAAACCTCGACTTCACCCAACTCAGACAGTTCACGAAACATACGTACTGGGTCATTACCAGTGCGCAAGACATCTGCGTCGGGTTTAAAATAGATAGTCCAACCATCAGAACCTTCGTCGGTTTCCTCGCTAGGACTTTCACAGTTTTCTGCTGTTTCACTGCCACCTTCCAGCAGAGCGTTGAACTGTACTCGCAACTCATCTGCCAACTTGGTTTCGCAGCTTTGACCGGCCTCAAGCTCATTGATCATAGTTCGGATACAGTCGACAGACTTCAGAAACAGATCGACATGATCCACTTCCATAACAAACTGGTCTGAACGAATAAGATCAAGCAGCGTTTCTACAACATGTGTAAATTCAGCAATCTCATTAAAACCAAAGGTACCACTACCACCCTTAATCGAGTGTGCAGCCCTGAATATTTCGTTTATCGCTTCAGAATCGAGATTCGAGATATCGATATTAAGAAGCGCAGACTCCATAACATCAAGCCCTTCATAACTCTCTTCGAAAAACACCTGATGAAACTGACTTAAATCAACACTCATTGTATTGGCCTGTCTACGCGTAGTTACATTAACGATTTTTTGTTCTTGGTAGCGCTGTACATTACAGAGGTAAAGCTTAGCCCATTACTTTCTTGATAGTCGCTAATAGCTGCTCTGGGTTAAACGGTTTTACCAACCAACCCGTAGCGCCAGCATTTTTACCCTGCATTTTCTTATCGCCAGCTGATTCGGTGGTCAACATTAAGATTGGAGTAAACTTATAATCCGGTAAGGTTCTGAGGTTCTTAACTAACTCAATACCATCCATTACAGGCATATTCACATCGGATAAAACCAGATCAACAGCAGTAGTTTTTGCTTTATCTAGTGCTTGCTGTCCATCTGCAGCTTCTATCACATCAAAGCCAGCACCTTTAAGAGTGAATGAAACCATTTGTCTCATTGAGGCAGAATCATCTACCGCCAATATTGTTGCCATCTACGTTCTCCCGTATGCGACGATTAAGCAATTTCCCTAAGAAATCAAAATTCAAAAACATTTAGTTAAGATTTAGCATTTGTTCCAAGCCCGCTAACTTAGCAGCCGCTTGCAACTCTTCGGACACGCTTCCCCAAGAAACTTCAGCCTCAGCAGTACGCATTGAAGTAAAAAAGGAAGCAAATAATTGCAAGGCTGCAGTATCCACTCTCGATACTTCTCCCGCACTGATAACGGTTGGAGATGCTAATTTAAGAATCTCTTCCATCTCATGATGTAGCGACTCAACCTTAGCGATATTCACAACACCTTCTAACTCAATTGCTGCTTCACTCATAATCAGCCTAAATCTCACCAAATAGTTATTTCTTCAACTAACTTTAGTAGCTATTTTCAGGAATACCACAAATCATAAACTGATTTTTTATCCCTAGATCGGCAATGAGAGGCTATAGAAAGGATTGATCATCAATGAAGCTTATTATTAAGCCAAGCCTTTGATGCAGCGATCTATTTTCGGCGAAACATCCTGGCTTGAAGAGCGTCTTCCAACTGCTTTTGCTCACGCTTGTCGGCAAGTGCGTTTTCCTCATCCTTGTAGCGCTGAATAAGGTCTGCCAAGCCTTTGGTTTTTTGGTGCAAAGCTGACCACTTTTCTTTGGTAATATTGAACGCTTTTTGTCCCTGATCAACAACAAGCTGTTGTTGCTGGATTGCGACATCAATTTGATTAACAAAGTGCAAGCTTGACTGCAATTGAGTAACGCTCTGGACGCTACCAAGGCCTCGCTTCATATCAGCAAGGTATTGATTATGATATTGTTTGAGATTATCCATTTGCGCAGTCTGATCGTCCAAATAGCGCTTTGCAGCTGTCATCTGCTCCAAAGCCGCTTGCTCGTTTCGCTCTGCCTGATCAAGAACTACCTTCAAACGCTGCGACTTCTTCATAGACAACCTTATAGACTGTAGCGCAAGCTAGATTATTGCGCTTGAGCTGCAGCAGCAATCGTTTGTGACATTTCCGCTATCGCTCTGGGCGCTTCAGACTCCTCAGTTAATCCCTGCCGCAGGAACTGCTTCATCTTTTCAATTCTTTCGATAGCAAAATCAGTTTGTGGGTCAGAACCTTTAACATAAGCTCCGACGCTAATTAAGTCTCTGGCTTGCTGATACCTTGCATAGATTTGTTTGAAGCGCTGTGCATTCTGTAAATGCTCAGCACTGATGATATGAGGCATAACTCGACTGATCGAAGCCTCGACATCGATCGCTGGATAATGGCCCTCTTCGGCCAAGCTACGAGAGAGCACGATATGACCATCCAAAATAGCCCTGGCGGCGTCTGCAATAGGATCTTGCTGATCGTCACCCTCAGTGAGAACCGTGTAAAAAGCAGTAATGGAACCGCCTCCTTTCTTACCATTCCCCGCACGTTCGACGAGTTGAGGCAGTTTGGCAAACACCGAGGGTGGATAGCCCTTTGTCGCGGGAGGCTCCCCCACAGACAATGCAATTTCACGCTGCGCTTGCGCATATCGAGTCAGTGAGTCCATTAACAAAAGCACGTTTTTACCCTGATCACGAAAATATTCCGCTATCCGAGTCGTTAGCATCGCAGCTCGCAGACGCATCAAAGGCGAGTCATCAGCAGGCGAAGCAATTACCACTGCACGCTTTAGCCCTTCTTCACCCAGGATATCCTCAATAAACTCTTTTACCTCACGTCCACGCTCTCCGATTAAGCCTACGACAACAATATCGGCCGTAGTAAATCGGGTCATCATACCCAAGAGCATACTTTTACCAACACCGCTACCTGCAAACAAGCCTATTCGCTGACCAACGCCGACAGCCAAGAGACTGTTTATGGCTTTAATCCCGACATCCAAGGACTCACGAATTGGCGCTCTGGCAAGCGGGTTAATCACCGCACCATTAAAAGGTATACGGGTTTCAGCTTCTAATGGACCGTGGTCATCCAATACGTTTCCGGCACCGTCAAGCACACGCCCAAGCAAGCCCCACCCTACAGCGACTTCACCAATGGAGTCAGCTGGCGTAACCAGGGCACCCGGCTTCAAACCATCCGCAGCAACAAGTGGCATCAAAAATGTACGATCATCCTCAAAGCCGACCACTTCAGCCTCGATCAAGTCACCCGAAACAGAATGAATAAGGCAACGATCACCAACAACACTTTGGCAACCAACAGCCTCTAAGGTAAGACCGACCATGCGCGTCAAGCGCCCGCTAAATTGTGGTGCCACCTGCGTCGGAACAGAATCAGCCAGTACACCAAGATTCGCAGCTATATTACTAGCAGTGTTGATTTCAAGCAGATCACTCATCTTCAGGGCCAGGTGTTAGTTGTTCATCTAATTCCCCAGAAGTACTGGTGTCCTCGGTATCCTCGGTGCCCGGCAACTCGGAATCTTGTATTTCATGATCAAGCTTGCGCAGTTCATCATCGCCTGTTTCAGGTTCCTCTTTCAAGGTGTCAGCCGAATAGTCACTCAGACTATCAATCGTCACTGGCACTTCTTGAGTACCTGAAGCTGTATTATTGACAGCGGTATCCAGCATACTCTGAACAGCTTTTTGAAATCGTTTTTCAACGGTATAGTCAATCACCTGAGCTGAAGTCTTCAGTAAGAAGCCACCAGCTATAACACTTGGATCTTTCACTAGCTCAATACCAGAACCTAAAGCCTCTAGTGCTTTTGAAACAGTTTCATAATCCTGCTCATTGACCTTTAACATTGCCCCTGAGTCCAGCGCTGGCAAACCTTCCATGACTCGAGACAAAGCCAGTGTAAGGCTTGCACTATCAATATTGAGCTCTCGGTGAATCACTGCTCTGGAAAGCGCAACCGCAACATTTAACATCGCCTCTTCAACGACTTGCTGTTGCTGCTGAATGGGGTTAACCAACTGGTTCATTAGGGCATCTAGCTGTGACAATTTTTCGGCAATTTCACCCTGGCCTTGGGCAACCCCTTGTTCGTAACCTTCACTTTTACCGGCCTCCAAACCTTCTGCATGACCCGCAGCACGACCGTCCTCTGAACCTTTAGCGAAACCATCTCGATGGCCTTCTTCAAAGCCGGAGTCATATGCCTGCTTAGTTATTGATTCAATTTGCTGTGCAGTCGGTGGTTTGACTTTCTCCTTTCTGGCGTTTTCTGCCTGACTAGCCGCACGACCGGGATCGCCAATATTCGGCAGCTCCCAGCGTTCGTAGGCGCTCAGTTCACCTAAAGGGACACGCTTGTTTTTGTCACTCATGCTATATCATCGCTTCGCCAGATCCGCCCAGCGCAATTTCACCGGATTCAGACAAGCGTCGAGCAATGGTGAGTATCTCTTTCTGCGCACCTTCTACCTCACTCACCTTAACAGGACCTTTCGCCTCAAGGTCATCACGGAGTAATTCGGCAGCACGCTTAGACATATTCTTAAAGATTTTTTCTTGTAATTCAGTATCAGCACCCTTGAGTGCAACAATAAGAATATCTGAGGAGACTTCCCTGAGGAGCGTTTGTATCCCTCTATCATCAACATCCTTGAGATTATCGAAGACAAACATCAGCTCTTCTATCTCAGTACCGAGTTCAGCATCAACTTCTTTGATACTATCCATCAAGTCGGCTTCAATAGTTGTATCAATAAAGTTCATAATATCTGCCGCACACTTGACACCACCGATCTTACTGGTCTTAGTCGCAGCGTTACCCGAGAACTGTTTTTCGAGAATATCATTCAGCTCTTGCAAAGCCTGTGGCTGAATGCTTTCGAGAGAAGCGACACGCATAATAACGTCAAGACGTACCTTTTCGTCTAATACGCCTAGCACTTCAGCAGCCTGATCTGATTCAAGATATGACAATACAATGGCCTGAATCTGTGGATGCTCATAACGTATAAGCTCCGCTACAGCACGACCATCCATCCATTTAAGCGTATCTAAACCAGTTGTATTACCACCAACAAGAATTCGGTCAATTAAGCTATCCGCCTTGTCCTGACCTAAAGCCTCTGTCAGCATATTCTTGATATACTCATCAGAACCGATTCCCATACCCGTTTGGGATCCGACAGCCTCCAGAAACTCGATCATTACCCCTTCGACCTGTTCCTGACTAATATCTTTCAATGCCGCCATAGAGGTACCCACCCGCTGTACTTCTTTTGGCCCCATATGCTTCAAAACCTGGGCAGCGTCCGCTTCACCCAGGCTCATTAGTAAAATCGCAGCAGCATCTACCCGCGAAACTTTTGGCAGCTTTTTATCGCCGTCACCATCAGTCATCTACATTTACCCATTGACGAATTACCTGAGCAACCCTAGCAGGGTCCTCAGCAATCAAACCTTTCAAGGCATTAAGTTGTCGATCAAAACCTTCCGAAGCCCCCGGTAACAGAAACTCATCAGAGGCACTCAAAGTAACTCGTTCTCCTGCCTCACCTTCACTCATGGCATCCATCTGTGCCAAACCGTCCTCATCTCCCGCTAAAGCAAGCTCTTTCGCTTGAGCGCCAGCTTCAGAAAGATTCTTAAACACTGGTCGAATGACGGTAAAGATAATAATCAAGGCGAACAACATTGCTATGCCTTTGGGCACCAGCTCTTTGAACCACGCCTGTTCCCATATTTCCGGCTCTTGTACGGCTTCCACAAACTTAGGTGCAAAAGGCGTATTAATCACATTTACGCTATCACCTCGTGCGGCTGAGTACCCTACCGCATTCCTTACCAATAGCGTCAAACGCTCAAGCTCTTCAGCCGTCCATGTAGTATAGCTTACCTCACCTGTTTCCGGGTTGATATTCTGTATATCATCAATTGCTACAGCAACCGTTAAGCGCTTTAGCCTACCTTGCTGGTGACGTGTGTAGCTGATTGTGCGGTCCACCTCAAAATTGCGAGTGGTTTGCTTACGCACATTTGTCGGTAAACCTCCTTCACCAGCGCCAGCACCGTTGGCTACTTCAGGGGCAGCACCCGCTGCGGGAGGCTGATTAGCAAGCGCGCCTGGTACACCGCCATCTGTCATCATCTGGCGCTGCTCATCCAAGGTTTGTTCACTTCGGACTGCTTGCATGTCAGGGTTGTAAAACTCTTCCGTTTCTTCAACCTGGGTAAAATCCACATCAGCCGAGACTTCTGACCTGAAACGATCCGCCCCGAGGATAGGACTCAATATACCTGTAATTCGCTCATTTAGAACTTTTTCCATTTTACGCGAATACTCAAACTCCCTTGAAACCAGCTTGTCTTCTTCGGACTCGTTGTTCCGAGACAATAGATTACCCTTTTGATCAACAACAGTAACTTTGCTCATATCCATTTCCGGCACACTTCCGGCGACGAGATTAACAATCGAGTCAACCTGCTCACGTGTCACTGGCCGCATAGAAGAGGTCTCGATCAAAACTGATGCACTAGGTTCTCTTGAGTCACGAACAAACACCGACCTCTTCGGAATAGCCAAATGAACTCTGGCGCTACGGATATTTCTGAAACTGGATATTGATCGCGCCAGCTCACCTTCCAGGCCTCGCTTAAATCGTGTCGACTCCATAAACTGGCTAGTACCCAAGGCCTGATCCTGGTCAAGGATCTCATAGCCGACACTGTTATCGCTTGTAATGCCATTCGCTGCCAGCTTCATTCTTGCTTCATGAACCCTGCCCGCTTCAACAAGCAATATGCCGGTACGGTGATCCATCTTGAAGTCAACACCATTCAAGTTAAGAATGCTTGAAACTTCTTCCAGGTCCTGAGCTTCTACCGAGCTCATCAACGGCTGATAGTCCGGCTCCTGAAGCCATAAAACAAGCGCCAAACCGAGGGCAACACTCGCGGCCAAACCTACCATCAAACCTACTTGCCGAAAGATTCCAAGCCGGTTTATACCGGTCATCAAGTCACTTTCAGTGCCGACAACGTCAGGCTCACCCGAGATACCACCCACCTGAGCGGGCAATGCTGAGTCTGTACCTGTATCTGTGGGTGCGAGTGCCATAAGTTAACCTTTTACTAAAATCCAAATAAGCAGTGCTTGTTCAAATACCAATCATTACAAACGAGAAGCAAACACTTAAACCGGCATTTTCATAATATCCTGATACGCCTGTACAACCTTATTCCTTACTTGCGTCAACGCCTGAAAAGATACCGATGCTTTCTGAGATTGCACCATTACCTGCGAAAGCGTAACGCTTGGGTCACCCTGCTCAAAAGCCTTAGCCATTTGACCCGCTTTTAATTGTGTATCATTGACCGAGCCAACCGCACTAGACAGCATGTCACTGAATTTAGGTGTTTGGCTCGCTTCCTGGGTGGCATTAATTTTTGTAGGAGATATTTCTTCAGTCTGAACCTGAGTTTTCTGAACCTGCGCACGCAGATTTTTCATCTCAGCCAGCACCTGATTGATATCTGCTCTAGCCCCTACGGAGTTAATCCCAGACATACATCCCCCTTGTCAAAATTTCGTTACTAAAAATACGCTTAAGTTAGTAACTGCATAAAGCGGGCCAATTCACAGACAAGCTGAAATTATAGATAGATTGGAAGGTTTAACATGATAGCATTGCTAATTCTTAGCAATAACAAAAAAAGGGAGCATACGCTCCCATACAGATCATCAGCAGATTGACGAAATCCTGTTGTAACAGGCAACTAGCAGAGCCACCCGTACACTCAATTCGATACCTAGGCAGCCATTTCAGCTGCAATATCGATACCCTGCTCTCTCATTTGAGCAAGCTTATACCTCAAGGTTCTTGGGCTAATACCTAGCTTCTCGGCAGCATTCTTCTTTCTGCCATTTTCTTGACGCAAGGTATCGATAATTATTTGATATTCTCGAAGCTTTAGATCTTTACCTAAACCTGTTCGAGAGTTTGGCTCAACCTCGACCTGCACCGACCTAACTTGCTCAGTCGGAACCTCTTGCTTGGATTCAAGTATCCAGTTAGCCGACTCGGATAAATCCAAGCATAGGTCGCTAACCTTAACCACACCATTGCAGGCCATAATCAGCGAACGCTGAATCGCATTATCAAGCTCTCGGACATTTCCCGGCCAATGGTATTGAGACAAGTAAGTCTCTACACCCTCACCAAACTCCATTTTTTCACGCTTCATTTTGCTAGAATGCTCAGCAAGCAAGCGTTTAGCCAGCGGCCAAATATCCATAGGACGCTCTCGCAAAGGCTTCCAGGCCATGGGAAACACGCTCAGACGATAATACAAATCTTCTCTAAACTTTCCTTCGTTTACGTACTCTTTTAAATCACGGTTTGTCGTCGCCAATACCCGTACATCCAAAGGAATCGCTTTTCTTCCGCCAACTCGCTCCACTTCACGTTCTTGCAGAACCCTAAGTAGTTTTGCCTGCAAGCCTAGATCCATTTCAGATATTTCATCTAGCAATAAGGTTCCGCCATTGGCAAGCTCAAACTTACCGGGCGAACTTGCATACGCGCCGGTAAAAGCCCCTTTCTCATGGCCAAACAGTGTTGCTTCTAGCATATTCTCTGGGATTGCTGCGCAATTCAAAGCAACAAAAGGTTTGTTCTTTCGCGATGATGACTCGTGAATATATCTCGCCAATACTTCTTTACCCGTACCACTTTCACCTGAAATCATTACTGTCGAATCAGATTCAGCAACTTTGCGAGCGACTTCAAAAAATTGCTTAGAGAATGGATCTTCAGCAACAGGCCCTTTCTCATCACTAGACTTTTCTTCAGATGTATCACCAAGCCCCAAAATTTTAATAATTGATTGAATTAAGGTTTTTGGTTCGAAAGGTTTTACTAAATAGTCTGCGGCACCACTTTGCATAGCTTCAACAGCCAGCTTAATTTGACCATAGGCAGTGATAAGCATCATCGGCAAACCAGGATATTTTAACTTAACCTGCTGCAAGAGCTCGTGGCCATCCATTCCCGGCATATTTACATCACTTATCACTACATCAAAATGCGCGTTTTCAAGCTCCTTCAATGCATTCTCAGCACAGTCCGCTTCTACGAAGCCCATCCCTGCAAGCTGTAATGTTGTACACAGTGCTTCTCTTAATTCCTTATCATCTTCCACAATTAATACTTTGGTCGCTGACATGACTTATTTACCTCTTAACACTGAGCAAAATTATTATTAGTAGGAGTAACATTAATTGACGGCAGGTCAATCATTGCAGTCACCCCTTTCTTGGATGAACGCATTCTGAAATTACCTTTATGCGCCTTAACAACAGACTGAACTACCGCCAGCCCAAGGCCAGTCCCTTTTTGCTTGGTTGTATAAAACGGTTCAAAAATCTTACTCCTGTGCTGGCCAGGAATACCAGGACCGCTATCTCTAATCACAAGACACACAGCCCCATCCTCCTTAACCCCAACACTAATCTTTATTGTTAATGGCGTTTCCTTGCTAACTGCAGAACATTCCCAAGCTTCAATACTGTTATTTACCAAATTAAGACAAGCCCCTACCAAGGCATCTTTATTGCATAAGACTTCAGCATTAGACGCTTCTATATCCCACTCGCTCTCAACACTTGCGGCATCCATCACTGGAACGGCTGCAAGCTTAAGCGCGAGTATGAAATCATTTAGCGGCATACGTTCAACTAAGCGCTCATCTCCTTTCGCGAAGATAAGCATATCCCTAATCTGATGTTCCAAATGCGTTAAACGAGACATTACTTTTTCCGACAAGTCCACGCGCATCGATTCATCTAATTCAGGCTGACAAAGGTGGCCCGCATACAACATTGCTGTAGATAAGGGCGTACGAATCTGATGAGCAAGGCTAGCAACCATCTTACCCAAAGAGCTCAAACGTTCGGCCCTGCTTACTTGCTCCTGCAACAATCTTGTTTCAGTCAGATCACTAAGGAGTACCAGCTGACCCGGCCCGGATGACATAGAACGAGTTTCAATTTTCACTCTTCGGCCATCTTTTAAAGAAACCTCGTGTCCATCATCGTGCTTTGGCGAAAAACTTCTCGCAATAACATCGACCCAGGCCAAACCTTTCAGCGGTTCGCCAAGTAGATCCATTGCCGCAGGATTACATTCTGTGACTAAACCTTTTTCATCTAGAACAACAACACCTGCCGGAAGCACCTCCAACAAGGTAGACAAGCGATTAGCTAGGTCTTCTTTTTCCTTGCGCTGTGCTTGCTTTTGACTTTCTTCAAGTGAAAGATCACTCTTGAGTTGACTAACCTTGTTCTCAAGGTTTCGGTATGATGAGGTTAATTGCGAAGACAAGTGGTCAAACAAGGACAAAGCTTCTTCGACTTTCTGCTCACCGTTATCTTGAGTAGAGTCAATTTGTCCCTGAAATTTGAATGCAGCATTACCCTCTATTGAAGTGCTGCCAGAACTATCATGCGCAACGCGCGAAACACGTGCATTGATTGCCTCCGAGCTAATAAAAGCAGGTTCATCTATCCAGGTTGCTAGTTTTTGTTGTCCCATGGCTTACCTACATCATTCAGTCAAAACAGTGTGGAATACTATTCGCTTATTTGTCAGCCAAACGCTCTGCGCAGCTCAAATAAGCTTTAACAACCTGATCTAAGCACTATGTAGGCCAAAGTATTTTTTTTCTTTATTATCAGCAACTTAATTGTAGCAATATGATAACAACCCGAAAGATAAGACAATTTTATGACGCCATAAAACGAAAAAAGCACGCAAAACTGCGTGCTGACATATTTTTGACTGAGCAAGAATAGTTAAGAAATATAATACCTAGGCATTCAAGCCGTATTTGCGCACCTTTTCAACCAAAGTTGTACGACGTATACGAAGTTTTTCGGCAGCGCGAGCAACCACACCAGAAGCCTCATCCAAAGCTTGTTGAATAAGCGACTTTTCCAAATTTGCCAGGTAATCCTTTAGATCGATACCATTTACAGGCAACAAGGCTGGTGAATCCATACTCGCCATTCCAGGGGCATTTTGTAGCTGCAGATCATCGGTCTGAACAACGTCATCAGTTTCTTCTATATGGCGATATTTTTGCGGTAACTCCTGAACACCAACAACATCATAAGGGTGCATAATACCCAGGCGCTCGACAAGGTTAGCCAACTCACGAATATTTCCAGGCCACTCATGACGACATAGACTCAGTATTGCAGCAGAATTAAATCTGATTGAGCCACGCTTCTCAGTCTCCATCCTTGAAATCAGCTCATTGAGCAGAAGAGGGATATCTTCAACACGATCTTTTAGTGCAGGCATCTCAATAGGAAATACATTCAAACGGTAATAAAGGTCCTCACGGAAATCACCACTGGTAATCATATCCTCAAGGTTTTTATGCGTTGCCGCAATGATACGAACATCAGTGTCTAATGTTTTATTTCCCCCAACCCTTTCGAATGTCCTCTCCTGCAAGACCCTTAGAATCTTAACCTGCATGTTCAGCGGCATGTCGCCAATTTCATCTAGAAAAAGCGTACCACCTTCAGCCAGTTCGAATCGACCTGCACGCGCAGTAATGGCGCCGGTAAAAGCACCCTTTTCATGACCGAACAATTCACTTTCCAACAACTCCGCCGGAATAGCACCACAGTTGACAGGCACAAAAGGCTTGTTTCTACGGTGCGAATTATAATGCAAGTTCCTGGCAACTACTTCTTTACCAGTACCCGATTGCCCTGTAATCAAGACGCTCACATCTTTATCCGCAACCTGTGCCATTAAAGCTCTAACATCTTGAACGCCGCGACTAGTACCTACAAGACTTCTAAAAAGCTCTACCTGACGCTGCTTACCACGCCCTGTTTGCGCCGAGTATTGTTCACGATAAACCTGGGCACGATATAAACTATCTAGCGTCTTATTATAGTTAAGAGGATAATCAAGTTGCGCAATGACCTTTCGTCTAAGAATATCATCAAGCCCGTCTAGAGCAGCATCACCTAGCCCTAGCACAGGAACACCCTCATCCCACTCATGTAAATCTTTAACGATCTGCTCAACCGGCTCCGAGTCTGCTCCCAAAAAAACGACACTTAAGTGCTCTGGCTCAATTGCATGCTCTTCAATAGTAGAGCGCCAACCTGACAAGGATGCGCTAAGAACACTTTCACCAAGAAAGGATAAAATAACAGAGATATCACGAAGCACTTCTTGGTTATTATGCATAACCAAAACTTTCATATCCTGGGCCATAGATGGACCTTATAGTTGTTTATTTTTTGGGTTTAACTTGAAGTAATGAATAGAGCAAAACAGTAAACTTTTGCACCCATGAGTACGCTCGAGCGGTTAATTGCAAAAAGCGATTATTCTTCAATATTCGATATCTAGCAATTAAAGTACGGATAGATTAATTAGTCAATTAAGTGGCGCAAAAAAGACGAAATAAGCGCCACATAAATAAATGTTCAAAATTTTGTCACTTATCTTATAAGTTATTGCCAGCGCAATAAAACTCAATCAAGCTTTATATTGAGACGAATCCAGATAGGTATTCGCAGCCTTACTTTCGCGGGTAATCTGCTTAAGTTCCATAGAGATCTCATCTCTATGCTTCAAGCTATCTTTTAGCACCAGAGAGTAAACTTTTTCATAGCGCCTCAAGATCGATAAAAGCTGTGCCCTATCTTCTTTAGTTCGCATACTAGCAATAACTGCCTGAAGCTCGACACGCACCTGAGCATCGAGCTCAGTTAAAAGCGCCCAATCCTGCTTGTCATTAGCATCTTTTAGTTGTTTAGCAATATTTAGAAACCGTTCGTTCACGCCATGCCACCTAATGATATTCAAGCACTCAATAATGAAGCAATACACACAAACAATGCAAGTTAAGATCCGCCCCCATGGAAACGAAAAAAGGCGATAATTACAACATTATCGCCTTAGCCTTAGTTACTGATCAACGTTAACTGATCTCAGATCGTTAAGGAAATTATTTCCGATTCCTCACTCTGAACACCGTCGATATCGATAGTCAAAATCACAAAATAATAAGTGCCTGCTACCATATCATCGATCTGCGCACTGGTATCCGAGCCACTACCTACAACAACACTTTGAGCTAAGTTTGATGCATCTGTACCATATCGAATAAGGTAACTGTCAATTTCGTTTAAATCTAGAGCAGTACCATCCGCTCTTTCTTCTGGAATTGACCACTCCAAGGCTATCGACTGTAAAACCTCAAGCTCATTAATTTCTACATTAGCAACTGACGACACCTGCTGCCCCACAGAATTGGATACAATGACATCATAAGCTCCGGCATCTGCAACAGAGGCAGCCTCAATACTTAATGAGCTCGCGTTAGCACCTGATATCTGAACACCATCTTTACGCCAGGTATAACTCAAGTCACCACCGCCTGTCGCAACGATCGACAGCACTGCCGTCTCACCCTCATCAATAGCGGTAGATTGCGGTTGCGAAGCAATGACGACAGGCGCAATGGAAATCACTTCATTCACCTGAATCGTCGCATTAACAGATGTTTGCGAGCCTACCGAATTCGTCACGCTGACACTATACACACCACTATCTGAGACTGAAGCTGAAGCGAAAGAGAGTGAGCTTGAGGTCGCGCCGCTAATCGCTACCCCACCCTTAAACCACTGATACACCAACTCACCACCGCCACTCGCAGCGACAGATAGTACCGCTCCCTCTCCTTCATCTACACTAACAGAAGTAGGTTGCGTAGAAATTTGAACAGGGTCTATCACAACTACTGGTGGCAATTCGTTAACTACTACTAAAGCAGTCAAAGACTCCAGGGTACCTGACTCATCGCTCACCAGAACATCATAACTGCCTGAGTCGGAAGTATCTGCAGCTGAAATCAATAGTGAACTTAGTACCGCCCCTTGAAGCTCAACACCATCTCTACGCCACTGATAGCTTAGCTCGCCACCGGTAGCTCCCACACTTAATAAGACCTCTTCCAACTCATCAACAATTACACCTTGAGGCTGGCTAATAATTTCGAGGTCAGGAGTCTCGTTAAGCTCTGCTACGTCGTTATAGGAATCATTCGTTTCCTGTCTAACCGCCGCAAATGTCTCGGCATGTTCACTATCTGGAAGCGCTTGCTCTAGATCTAATGCAATTTCGCTTGCCTCTAGAAAAACCTCATCCAGAGTAATCTGTTCATCGCCCTCAGTACTTTGAGCCCCTAGAACGCCATCACTGGCAATCACTTCCTCTACATGTTCGATTACTTCTTCAATCGTATCCCAACGACCCAGCTCAACCATTGACAAGAAAGAGGCTGACAAAACACCCATTTCCAGTTCTGCTTTTGTAATTGAACTATACGACTCAATAGCAGTTAAATCTGCTGGCGCCAAACGCATCGCACCAGCATCTAGATCTAGCAAGTCTTCAATGTGAGCGATAGATTCCTGAATACTATCAGCTGTCAAACCAATAGATTTAGCCTCCGCATGAGCTGCCGCCATATGCGTTAATGGGCTAAGATGAACATTATACTCCCGCCCTGCCACAATACCTGAAGCAACCGAGCGCAAACTAAAGCCAGACCCTGGGTTAAAGCTTTCACCAAAAGAAACGCCTTGCCCATCATTATCAATACAACCTTCCGTTGTATCGCACTTCATTCTGGTTCGACTATCAGCTGTCACTTCGACAACAACTGAGCCTTGTGAAATTTCCTGCTCAAGATTAAAGGTGTAGCGACCATTAGAGTCTGTTCTGACTGGACTCACCATTGGATTAACAGAACGAATAGTCTTGCCACCCTGCTCTTCTACTGAGTATAAGTTTACCAAGCCTTCTGAAACGACCCCTTTTATAGCGGTACCGCTAATCGTTGTAGTCACGGTATTGGTATTACCATCATCCGGAGTGGAATTTGACTCTTCACTGCCGCCACCAGAACCACAAGCCGTTAAAAGAATGGCCACACTTGAAGCTAATAGGTTCTTTGTAAGAGCGGCAATTCGCTTTTCACCAGTGTTGAGGAAAAATGTATGCATGAGAAGATTCCACTATTAAATTTCGATCTTGAGTAAGGAAATCTTAGCGCCAGAACACTTAAATTGACGGATAAACATCATTATTTAGCAACAAAAAGCGTCAACTTTTCGACAAATGATAAAAAATGTGAAATCGATGACAGGTGATACAGCACAAAGTTCACAAAAAATCCGCCAGAGTCTAAGAAACAAGCACTAGGAGTTTTTATTTATTTGTGCTCGAGAAGCTGCTTTACAGGTTTGAATGAACGCCGATACAGATTATTGACGCCTAATTGACGAAGCGCTTCTAGGTGCGCTTTAGTGGGGTAGCCTTTATGCTGTGCAAGGCCATAACCTGGATATTCCTTATCCAACTCTTTCATTTCTCTATCCCTTGAAACTTTTGCGATAATTGAAGCAGCCGCAATACAAGCAACTCGTGAGTCACCCTTTACCACTGCTTCACTAGGAATATTTAGTTGAGGGCAGCGATTGCCGTCAATCAAAACATATTCCGGTTTTATTGAAAGCGATTCGACCGCTCTTTTCATTGCCAACATCGATGCATGCAAAATATTGATTTCATCAATTTCTTCGACACTGGCCCGAGTAATGCTACACGCTAATGCTTTTTCATGAATCTCATCAAACAACATCTCGCGTTTTTTTTCAGAAAGTTTCTTTGAGTCAGCCAAACCTTCAATAGGGTTTGCTGGATCGAGAATAACTGCGGCAGCTACGACTGGCCCAACTAAAGGCCCACGACCCACCTCATCTACACCAGCAAGCAGCTCACCATTATACTGACAAACAAAAGCTTCATATTCCTTAGTCACAATACTTCCTTATTTGCCACTTTCTATCAGCTTAACTACCGCGTCAGCGGCTTGTTCACTTGCATTTAACCTCAAGCTTTTATGCAGTTCACTAAACGACTCTTGAGTTTCAGTTGCCTTAGAAGGTAAAAAGCGCTCCATTACCTGCTTTCCAATTAATTCTGGCTGAGCATCATCCTGAACTAGCTCGGGAACAAGCTCTCGACCAGCCAGCAAATTAGGCAATGATATGAAAGGAGCCTTCAGTAAGCGCTTCATAATATAGTGCGTAATCTTGGAGACTCGATAGGATACAACCATTGGACGATTTACCAGCATCGCTTCGAGCGTTGCAGTGCCCGACGCCAATACAATCACATCACTTGCAGCCATCACCTCACGCGAGCGACCTGAAATCAAGGTTAGCGGCAGGTTTACCTCGCAATCGTCTAACAAGGATAAAATTTGCTCTTTGCGCGCCTCATTAACATAAGGTAAAACAAATTTGATATTGGGGTCGCGCTCATACAACCAACACGCAGTATCAAGAAAGCTCTTACCTATATAAGAAATCTCACCTGCTCGACTTCCGGGAAGCAGTGCTACCAGTTTCGCATTTTGATCCAAGCCCAAAGCCTCACGAGCCGAGCTTTTATCTGAATGTTCTGGAATGCTGTCAGCCAGAGGGTGACCAACAAATCGTACTGCAACGTCATGCGCTTTATAAAATTTTGCCTCAAACGGAAAGAGAGTCAACATCAGATCGACTGCACGCGCTATTTTAAAAATACGCTTCTGACGCCATGCCCAAACAGAGGGGCTAACATAATGACCGGTTTTCAAGCCCTTTTTGCGCAAGGCCAATTCCAAGCCTATATTGAAGTCAGGGGCATCAATGCCAATAAAAGCATCCGGGCGTGATTTTAGAAAATGTTGTTTTAGGCGACGCCGAATACCAATCAGCTCAAAAATACGCCCAAGCACCTCAACAAGCCCCATAACAGAAAGCCGTTCCATTGGTACATGAGAGTTAAAACCCTCAGCTAGCATTAAAGGGCCACCAATACCTTCGAACCGAGCATTGGGATAACGCTTAAGCAGGGACTTGATCAAACCCGCACCTAAAATATCTCCGGAGGCTTCACCGGCTACCATTGCGATAGTCACTGGACGTTCAGATACAACGTTATCTGAAAGTTGTTCTTGAACCGATTGGTGTTCTTCAGCGCTACCCTTCATATCAGCCTAACGAATAATGCCCCGAGATGAGTTCTTGATACTTTCAACGAAGTGAGCAACATGTGCAGACGAAGCCGCTGCCTCTTCTAGCTCAATAAGCGCATCCTTCAAGTTCAAGCCTTGACGATAGATAACTTTATAGGCACGCTTTAGCTCCCGAATATCATCAGCGGTAAACCCTCTTCGCTTCAAACCTTCGGTATTCAGACCATGAGCCGAGGCAGATTGACCACTAGCCATGACAAAAGCAGGAATATCACGTAGAACAATACTCCCGCCAGCACTCATACTATGCGCCCCGATCTTACAGAACTGATGAACCATCGTTCCGCCACCCAAAATCACATTGCTTGCAACATGAACATGGCCCGCCAGGGTTGTGCTATTAGCAAAAATACAGTTATCACCGATAACACAGTCATGCGCTACATGTACATAAGCCATGAAGAGGTTATCACTACCAATGATCGTTTCCGACTGGTCCTGAGTAGTACCGCGATGAATAGTACAGTTTTCACGAATAATATTATTATCGCCAATAATTAATCGGGTAGGCTCTCCAGCATATTTTTTATCCTGGCACTCTTCTCCAACACTGGCGAACTGAAAGATCTTGTTATTCCGACCAATCGTTGTCGGCCCTTTAACAACCACATGAGAAAGTATCTGTGAACCTTCCCCTATCTCGACACCTTCACCAATATACGACCAAGGACCAACTTCCACACCAGCACCAATTATTGCCCCCTTTTCTACTATTGCTTGAGGGTGAACTTTAGTGTCTGAATGGATTTTGGCATCAGGGTGGATTGTCATTAACGTTCTCGCTCCGCTGTCATAATTTCTGCAATACAAGCAACCTCACCATCTACATATGCAGTACAGTCAAACTTCCAGATGTTATGCTTTGCTGCAATCAAATGAGATTCTAGTACCAGTTGATCGCCCGGAACAATTGGCCTTTTAAAGCGCGCTTTATTTGTTCCGGCAAAATAGTGTATTAAGTTTTCACTTGGCTTTTTGTTAGTCGTAATAAAGCCGAGTATGCCTGAAACCTGCGCTAGTGCCTCCAGCACAAGCACACCAGGCATGATTGGTTGATCAGGGAAATGTCCTTGAAAGTAGTTTTCGTTTACCGTCACATTTTTAAAGCCCTTGATCCATTCTCCGGCTTTAACCTCTGTAACTCGATCCACTAATAAAAAAGGGTAGCGGTGAGGAAGATATTCTTTAACGTCATTGATATCCATAATCATGAGATTCGACTCTTTTAAAGCAAGTTCAGGCAGTATCGCCAGCAGATCAAAACTATTTACTTGTCGGCAACAATCTTCTCTAATGCTTTTAAACGACCAGCCATTTTATCGAGCTGCCGAAGTCTTGCAATACTTTTCCGCCATTGAGCATTAGGCTGAACGCCCGTTCCAGACGAATACACGCCAGGCTCACTCAAGCTTTTTATCACCATCGTCATTGCAGTGATATGCACATCGTCAGTTATCGTTAAATGACCCGCTATACCACTTGCGCCGCCGATAACACAGTTCTTTCCGATCGTCGTACTCCCCGCAACAGCACAACATGCTGCCATGGCAGTATTTTCGCCAACACGGACATTGTGAGCAATTTGAATCTGATTATCGAGCTTAACGCCCTTCTCGATTACTGTATTGTCCAAAGCTCCACGATCAATGGCCGAATTAGCCCCGATTTCGACATCGTCCTCAATTACAACACCACCTAGCTGAACTATTTTTTCCCAGCCTCCCTTATTAGGAGCAAAGCCGAATCCATCTGAGCCTATCACGACACCACTATGAATAATGCAGCGCGCACCAATCGTCACGCCGTGATAGATATTGACGCCTGGATAAAGTCGAGTGCATTCACCTATCCGCGAGTCATCAGAAACTGTCGTATTTTCACCAATTACACAACCAGCCCCTAAGAAAACACCTTTACCAATTACTGCGCCAGCTCCCACAAAAACGCCTTCAGCGACCTCAGCAGTGTCATGCACAACAGCCGAAGGGTGGATATCTGAACCCGCACTAAGGTCAAGCTGGGTACTGTCCCACAAGTGAGTTAAACGCGCATACGCCAGGTAAGGGTTATCATGAATAATCAAATCTGCATCGTATGCTTCGGCTACCTGAGGGGTAACAATCACGGCACCGGCCTGGCTATCCGCTAAATATTTCTCATAGGCAGGATTCGCTAAAAAGCTTAAATCACCTGACTTAGCCGACTGCAGAGTCGAAAGGCCCGAGATGCTTATCGACGCATCACCTCGAACCTCTCCTTCCACATAGTCCGCCAAATATTTTAAGGTAAAGGCATTTTGCTTCATCTGATTAAACTCACGAAATATAGAAAGATCAGTTTAGCTTGTTAAGCTTCTCGATAATTTTATTTGTATAATCCATTTCTTGATTGGCATATAAAGCCGCTTCACGAGGAATCAACAAATCCAGTTTTTCTTCTTTTACTAGCTCGTTGATCGCTTGATCGATTTTGGGCTTTGAATCACTCAAAAACTCATTCCGTCTTTCTGCCAAAGCCTTATCAAGCTTACCTTTGCGGTACTTATATTCCTGAATCGCTTCTTCAAGATCAGATGCCATTTTCGCTCTTTCATTATCACTCATAATTGCAGCGTCATTTTTTAAGCGCATTTCCAAGCGCTGACCTTCTTCTCCGATAGCACGAACTTCAAGGTCCTGTTTTTTATATTTGGTCACCATTGACTCAGTGAACTCTTTTGCTGCATCTGAAGAAAATAAGGCAGCTCTCATATCAACCAGACCAATCTTCATTTCAGCAAGTGCCGACATAGAGAAGAAAGCAATACTTCCCATCAAAATAATTTGCTTAAATAATTTCATTAAAGACCTCCAACGATCTATTTTATGTTTACTTAGTAACTAGAAAGGCTGCCCTAGGGAGAACTGGAAGAACCGCGTATCGTCCCCGGGAATGTCATTAATCGTCTTACCAAAACTGAAGCCCAAGGGCCCGATAAAGGTTATCCATTGTAAGCTCAAGCCAGTCGACCAACGAATCTCATTCCCATCAAAATCATATCCCCTTGCTGTATCAAAAACATTACCACTATCAACAAAGTACGATAGGCGTAGCGATCGCTGGTCTTTCACAAACGGTACAGGGAAGATCAACTCAGCACTATTTTCAATTAGGAGATTTCCGCCAAAGGGGTCTGTAGACCCACCAGCCTGACTAGGAACCGACTGACGACCAAGCGAATTTCTTTGATAACCTCGCACCGAAGTAATACCACCGGTGAAATAGTTTTCGTAAAATGGAAGTATGCTGGTATCACCATACCCATCAGCCCACGCCAATTTATTGCGAATCCTGAATACAAAGTCATGATCTTTATCGATTGGGAAGTAGGTATTTGAGCGGTAGTTAAGTTTATAAAATGATAGATCACTGAAAGGTACCGACACTTCAAGCGTTAGGCCCTGTCCCCACCCGCGCGTTGGAAACTGCCCGCGATTCAATGTGCTTCTGGTCCATGACCCGGTAAAGCTGTAAGTATTAAAACTCGTACCATATTCAGAAACAAAAGTATTGATTCCGAGCGGCACATCCTCACCTGCAGATAGCTGAGTATTGGTATAACCAAAAGTGAACTTCAAGCGAGAAATACTGTTGATAGGATAACCAAAGGTTACCGATGCTCCCGTTTCATCGATAACAAAATCTGAACGGTCATCTTCGTCAAAATCAGTTTTTCTAGCAAAAAAGCTAAACCCTCGACTCACACCATCGACAGTGAAGTAAGGATCGAGATAGGAAAAGTTAGCAGACTTAACGGACTCAGTGGTATTCACGCCAAAAGAGACCTTCTTACCGGAGCCAAAAAAGTTACTTTCAGAAACACTCAAACCAAGTGAAAAACCGGAACCCTGAGAAAAACCCAAGCTTGCAGAAAGGTTACCGGATGAAGTTTCTTCAACCGAGTAATTCACATCAATTTGATCTGACGTGCCCGGTACTGAGGGCGTATCAATATTAACAGTACTAAAGAAGCCCAAACGCTCAAGCTTAGCTTTAGAACCTTCGATCAAGTCCGTTGATGCAGACCCACCTTCCATTTGAATCATCTCCTGCCGTAAGACTTCATCACGTGTTGAAGTGTTACCACGGAAATTGATTCTTCTTACATAATTCCGTTTACCAGGATCAACAAAGAAAGTAACCGAAGCGGTATAGTCATCATGCGCCTCAGGGATAGCGTTAACATTTGCATAAGTATAACCTTCTGCACCTAAAGCACGAGAGATAAGGTCAGATGTAAGTGTCAGTTTCTGACGTGAAAATACGTCACCCGGTTTTAACATAACAAGCTTTTCTAACACTTCCTTCTCTAGAACAAGGTCTCCCTTCAAGTCGAAGTCCTTTAACGTATATAACGGGCCTTCTGAAATATTAACCGTAACGAAAACATCTTCTTTATGTGGTGAAATCGAAACTTGAGTCGACTCGATGGCAAACTTGATATAACCATTATCCAGATAGAAAGAACGTATACGCTCTAAATCGCCACTCAGCTTTTCTTTTGAGTATTTATCATCACTGGTAAATACTGACCAAAAACTTGGCATCTTGAGCTCCATCAGCTCAATTAGTTCTTCATCAGAAAATGCTTGGTTACCAACGATATTGATATGAAGAATTGAGGCAACTTCTCCTTCGTTGATATTCAACTTGATTGCCACACGGTTGCGAGGTAATTCTTTAACTTCGGCCTCTACAGAAGCAGAGTATCTACCTTGTGTAACATAAGAGCGAAGGATTTCGAGCTCCAGACGCTCAAGCGTTACCCGCTTGAATACTTTTCCTTCTGCCATCCCGGCAGCTTTGAGCCCTTCCAGCAAATCTTCTTCAGAGATATCCTTATTTCCTTCAATTTCGATTTTCGAGATTGAGGGGCGCTCTTGAACAATAATGACCAAATCTCTATCTTCACGGGCGATTTCGATATCTGTAAACAAGCCGGTTTTAAATAGCGCCTTACTTGCTTCAACTATCTTTTCTTCACTAGCAGTCTCACCAACACTTAGGATAAACGCAGAAAATACCGAACCGGCTGATACCCGCTTAAGACCATCAACACGAATATCATTGATAATAAAAGCTTCTGCTTTAGCAGCTAAGGGGGCGATAGCTAGAATCAATAAGCTCAGAGCAAGCCAACTACGAATTATTTTTTTTACGCCAAACACAGACAATCCTATTAATGAATAACCACTACAAACGCATAATATCGTTATATAAAGCTAGAGACATAAGTATCAATATAAATGACACCCCTACTTTTAAACCCAACACCTGCCATTTCTCAGATAGTGGTTCGCCTTTTACAGCTTCGATCAAATAGTAAAAAATATGCCCTCCATCCAAGACAGGAATGGGCAGTAAATTTAAGATTCCTAAGCTTACGCTTAATAAAGCTAGAAAACGCAAAAACTCTTCAGAACCTGACTCGATAGACTCACTTGCTACTTGAGCGATGGTTATCGGGCCACTCAGGTTATCAAGAGAAATTAAGCCCATAATCATCTTCTTGATCGCGTTAAGTGTCATAACACAATCAGCCCAAACTTGTTCACTCGCCTGCATCAGGGATTCAAGAGGACCGTAGCTTATCGTTCTTATCATCTCTTTCGGGTAAGTAAAGGGCTGAACACTCACTCCTAAACGACCAACCGAGGCACCGTCTTCACGTATAAATACTTCTGGTCTAAGTGACAGAGTCTCGACAATAAGCCCATTGTTTTCTCCACTCCTCTCAACCTTAACGACAACATCTTTTTCAGCAGAGACTTTGATTACATCGACAAAAGCAAACCAGTCTTCAATAACTTTACCGCCGGCCTCAATTACTTTATCGCCCGCTTTTAAGCCACCCTGTTCAGCCGGACTATCGGCTAAGACACTCCCCATTACTGCGGGAACAGGCGGCTTTAATGGGTGGACACCTAAGTCCTTAAGCAGTCCATGTGGCTCACGGTCCAACATCCAGTTTTCAACACTTAATGTATAACCATCAGCAGTCTCACTAGCACCAGCCTTAGCGAATAATTCAATATCACCGCTGTCGCCGATACGGTTCACTAAAGCCATACTGACAGAGCGCCAACTCAGAGTATCTCGCCCATCCACCTGAGTTATTTCAAGACCAGGATACAAACCAGCCCTTGCTGCAACCGACTCCTGATCAATTTCACCTATTGTTGGAGTCAAGGCACTGAAGCCAATAATGAACATCAGCCAGTAAGCTGCAATAGCAAATAGAAAGTTCGCGATAGGGCCTGCTGACACTATCGCAATACGCTGCGAGACAGGCTTGCGATTAAAAGCATAAGGAAGCAAAGCGGTTTCTACAGGGGCTTCGCGTTCGTCAAGCATCTTGACGAAGCCACCTAAAGGAATACTAGCAATGGCAAACTCGGTTCCATCCTTGTTTTTCCACATAAAAATCGGGCGCCCAAAGCCTACTGAAAATCGTAGGACCTTGACACCACAACGCTTGGCAACCCAGTAATGTCCATATTCATGGATCGTAACTAGAATACCAAGCGTAATAATTAGCGAGAGTATGGTCTGAATCAGTGTCATTAAATATACTGGCTCATCTTCATTAAGGCCGTTTCTTCTTCATTATTTGCTGTTGAGCTATAACTCTAGCCTCTTCATCAACAGACAATATCTGATTAACTGATGTTATTGGAGCGATTGAGGCATCTTCTAATGTTGACGCAATAATATCAGGGATAGCAGTAAAGGAGACATTACCTTTTAGAAAGGACGCGACAGCAACTTCATTCGCAGCATTTAAGACCGTACACGCAGTACCACCAACATCAAAAGCCTCTTGAGCCAACTTAAGGCAGGGAAAGTTTTCAAGATCAGGCTTTTCAAAGTTTAGTTGAGCAACTTCAAATAAGTCTAATGAAATGGCACCTGAGGCAATTCTTTCGGGCCACGCCAAGCCATAGGCAATTGGTGTACGCATATCGGGGCTTCCCATTTGCGCTATGACCGAGCCATCCAAGTATTCAACCATGGAATGAACAATACTCTCAGGATGAACATGAACCTCGATATCTTTCGGACTGATATCGAACAACCAACACGCTTCGATTAGCTCCAAACCCTTATTCATAAGCGTGGCAGAATCTACTGAGATTTTACTTCCCATCTGCCAGTTTGGGTGTGCGCAGGCCTGTTCTGGCGTCACCGTACTAAGGCGATCACGAGACCACCCCCTGAAAGGCCCACCTGAGGCAGTGAGCAATACACGCTGCACTTCTCGTTCTAAAGACTGGCCACACTGATAGGAACCAGGAAGACATTGAAATATCGCGTTGTGCTCGCTATCGATAGGCAATAGCGTTGCACCTGAACGACTCACCTCTTCCGTAAAGAGCTGGCCAGACATAACTAAGGACTCTTTATTCGCTAGTAAAACTTTCTTACCTTTTCTAGCAGCAGCAAGGTTCGCCTCTAGCCCGGCTGCACCAACGATTGCAGCCATGACGACATCAACATCATCATGTGCGGACACACATTCCAGAGACTCCGCACCTGCCAAAACTTTGATATCAGAAGCATGTTTTAGCAACTCACCCTGCAAGCATTGCGCAGCATCTTCATCCACCATAACCGCAATACTTGGGGAGTGCTTCAAACACAGAGCTAGCATTTGCTCGACACTGCGATGCGCCGTCAGAGCAAATACCCGATACCTGTCTGGGTGCCGACTAATCACGTCGAGCGTGTTTAGACCAATAGAGCCGGTCGCCCCCAAGACACATACACTTTGAATAGTCGACACTTAATAACCTGAATTACTGAGAGTTTGCGAAAAGTAGAATAACACTAGGCGACCCAAGAGAGATTGTATAAAGCAAAGACAAACACTGGAATCGCGGCAACCAAGCTATCAATACGATCAAGCACACCGCCATGACCAGGAAGCAGATTACTACTATCTTTAATACCGCGTTGTCGCTTAAACATACTCTCTGTTAAGTCACCAATTATTGAGATTGAACCAGTAATAATTGAAATGACTGCAAACTGTATAGTCATTGCGAAATTATGTTCTAGCAAATTACTAGCAATCAGAGATAACAATAGACAAGCAGCCAGACCGCCCCAGGCTCCAGCCCACGATTTTCCAGGGGAAACTTTTGGTGCTAATTTCTTCTTACCAAAAGCTCGGCCAGCGAAATAAGCCCCCGTATCCGCGGCCCACACTAACATCAAGATATAAAAAATAAGCCAAAGAACATTTAAGTCAGCTAAGGGCGCATATTCACTTGAGCGTAGAAAAACTAAAGCCTTCCACAAAGGAGCAAGCACAACAAAACCAAGCAGTAACTGAACTATTTTCCCCTTCCACAGGGAAGATGATTCTGGAAAAGTCATGACCAGAACACATGCCAAGGCCCACCATGCAACAGAAAGTGTTAATACCCAGGGAAGAGACATACTGCCGACAAGCAAAAATAGGAAAACCGCCATAACGAGAGCATAAACCACTCGCGCTGCAGAAGCGCTCACGCCTGAAAGGTTAGCCCATTCCCAGGCACCTAAAATAACAATAGCTGCGACAAACCAAGAAAAATACTCTGGAGGCAGTAAAAAAACACCCCCCAAAACAAGTGGAGCAAGAATTAAAGCTGTAATTATTCGTTGTTTTAACACAAAAAGAGTCCCGTGATTATTTACTCGGCCTGATCCAACTGATCATCAGTTTGCCCAAAGCGCCGCTTTCGTCCAGCATAGGCTTTTAAGGCTTCCAGCATCTGTTCCTTCTTGAAATCGGGCCAGTACAAATCGGAAAAATAGAATTCTGCGTAGGCCAATTGCCATAACATAAAATTGCTGATGCGCTGCTCACCCGCAGTGCGAATCATTAAATCAGGTAAAGGCAAGTCACCCAAAGAGATATGTGATTGAATTAAGTCTTCGCTCACATCTTCAGCCGCAATCTCGCCGGAAGCAACTTTATGGGCAATTTTCCGCGTCGCTTGCGCGACATCCCAGTGCCCACCGTAGTTAGCGGCAACGACCAGAGTCATACCATCATTATTTTCTGTTAGTTCTTCCGCTTTCGCCATATGCTCCTGAAGCACATCACTAAACGGCTCTCGATCACCAATAATTCGCAAGCGGATATTATTTGAGTGCAGTTTCTTAACTTCTCGCTGCAAGGCAAAAAGGAAAAGCTTCATTAACGCACCAACCTCTTCGGCGGGCCTCCTCCAGTTTTCACTACTAAAGGCAAATAGAGTCAGCACCTCTATATCTTCCTCAACACAAGCTTTAACGACATCTCTAACCGCATCTACGCCTGCCTTGTGCCCAGAAATCCCTATCTTTTTGCGCTGCTTAGCCCACCTATTATTACCATCCATAATGATAGCAACGTGTCTAGGTTTACTCCCTGAGCTTAGAGGAATGTGCTCACTCAATTTATCTATCCAACCCAATACTTAATAACACGAAATTTAACGAGCGAAAGCATTGGACACACTTTCGCCCGAAACAGGCAGTTTTTATACTTCCATCAAGTCTGATTCTTTTTCCTGCAATAAAGCATCAACTTTAGCAACATAAGTGTCAGTTAGTTTTTGGATACCATCTGCTGCTCTTTTTTCTTCATCTTCTGAAATCTCTTTCTCTTTCAAAAGTTCTTTAATATCGGAGTTAGCATCTCTGCGAATATTTCTAACAGATACTCTTGCACTCTCGGCATCTGCTTTTGCTAGCTTAACCATATCCCTACGAGTTTCCTCTGTTAGAGCTGGCATTGGCACACGTATTAAGTCACCAGAAGTTGACGGGTTTAAGCCGAGGTTAGCTGCTATAATCGCTTTTTCGACCACTGGCACCATTGGTTTTTCCCAAACAGAGATTGCCAAAGTTCTGCCATCTTCAACACTAATATTAGCCGCCTGCTTTAGCGGTGTATCTACACCATAGTATGAAACTGATACGCTATCTAAAATACTTGGGTGCGCTCGACCAGTACGAATCTTGGCAAAAGCAACACCTAGCGCATCAATACTTTTTGCCATACGCTCTTCAGCATCTTGTTTAATTTCATCTAACATATATCTTTCCTTTATTCTTTATATAACTGGCTCGATCTTATTCGTCGGCAGCTGCCTCGATCAATGTACCCTCGGATTCACCCACTACAATACTGCGCAAAACCCCAGGCTTATTCATATCAAATACTCTAACAGGCATATTGTGATCACGGCACAAACAAATTGCCGTTAGATCCATTACACCTAACTTTTTATCCAAGACTTCATCATAACTCAAAGCATCATACTTCACGGCTGTCGGATCTTTCATCGGGTCAGCGTTGTAGACACCATCTACTTTTGTTGCCTTCAATACAACATCAGCATCAATCTCAATACCTCGTAGACATGCAGCAGAGTCAGTTGTAAAGAAAGGGTTACCCGTTCCTGCGCTGAATATTACAACATCACCATCTTTAAGATCTCTAACCGCTCTGCGCCGATCGTAATGCTCAACAACACCACTCATCGGGATAGCTGACATAACACGCGTTGATATATTGGATCGTTCTAATGCGTCACGCATCGCCAAGGCATTCATAACCGTAGCCAGCATACCCATATGATCACCAGTAACACGATCCATTCCAGCCTGGCTTAGGGCAGCACCTCTAAACAAGTTACCACCACCTATGACCATGCCAACCTGAACACCTATACCAATCAGCTGACCAATTTCTAAAGCCATGCGATCAAGTACTTTTGGATCGATCCCAAAGTCCTCATCGCCCATTAGAGCTTCACCACTAAGTTTTAGAAGAATTCGTTTATATTTTGGCTGGAGATTTACAGGCATGAATCACTCTCGGCATTTAAAGCGTAGTTAACAAATACAGGTTAAGAACCTGCTTAATATGCATATGACGTATCTTAATTTCGGGGGAGTCGCCCCCACTAAAAACAGTCTTTCCAGATGAGCAAGTACTCCCCAGACAACTTTAAGATAAAAACCAATTGCCAGATACAATAATGCCGCATAAGAAAAATGGTTATATCACCCTTCTTATACGGCACGGTTGGGAATTGTATCAGGATTGGTAAAAAGTGGAACTATCTTTTCAACATTTACCTGTTAACAAACCCATGTAAACAGACTAAATTAGCCTTTAAGCTGAGCCGCAACCTCTGCAGCGAAGTCAGCCTCTTCAACCTCAATACCTTCACCTACTTCGATACGGACAAAAGAAACAACTTCTGCACCGCCATCTTTAGCCAACTGGCCAACTGTAACTTCAGGATTCTTAACGAAAGGCTGCTCAACCAAGCTGTTTTCCTTAAGGAATTTCTTAATACGACCACCCATCATTTTCTCGACGATCGCATCTGGCTTACCTTCCATATCAGGCTGAGCCTTAATGATATCCTTCTCTTTATTCAACTCTTCTTCAGGCATATCTTCAGGGTTAAGAACACGAGGATTAACCGCTGTTGCATGCATAGCGATATCTCTTGCCAACTCAGGCGTACCACCTTTAAGCGCAACAATCGAAGCAATTCGATTGTTAGAGTGAACATAAGCACCCACAACTTCACCTTCAGACTTAACAGCACGACGAGGAGAAATGTTCTCACCAATTTTCTGAACCAAAGCTTCACGCTCTGAATCAAGAAGACCAGCAACATCAGTAGAACCTGCTTCAAATGCAGCGCCTGCTACGTTATTTGCAAACGCAAGGAAACCTTCGTTCTTAGCAGCAAAGTCAGTCTCAGAGTTAATTTCAACTAACATTGCAGAAGCGTTGTCAGCAGATACTTTAGCCACAACCACACCTTCAGCAGCTGTACGGCCAGCTTTCTTAGCTGCCTTCATACCACTTTTCTTACGCAACTCTTCAATTGCCTTTTCGATATCACCGTCTACTTCAGCAAGTGCTTTTTTACACTCAAGCATACCAAGACCTGTACGCTCACGAAGTTCTTTTACCATTGATGCGCTAATAGCGGCCATGTCAATTCCTCTTTACCGTTACAACCCAAGCGGCTGTAAAATTAAAAAATTTGCTTCCATTACCTGGGCCCAAAAGGCGCTAAAATGTTCGCAAGCGGAACACACCTTCAACCAAATAAGAACCGAAGCATTATTAATAACGAATGAAAACAAGGGCCGGAAAACCGACCCTTGAGCACTTTATAAGAAAACGCTTACAGAAAGATTACTCTGCTGCTTTTTCGCCTTCTTCAGATGCCGCTGACTCTTCCGCCACTTCAACGTACTCACCACCTTTTGAAGAACCTTCAAGCACTGCATCAGCAAAAGCTTTTGCATAAATCTGAATAGCTCTGATCGCATCATCGTTACCAGGGATAACGTAATCAACACCATCTGGATCACTGTTTGTATCAACGATACCGATAACAGGGATACCTAATTTGTTAGCTTCTTTGATCGCAATACGCTCGTGATCAACATCGATCACAACCAATGCGTCAGGTAGACCACCCATATCCTTGATACCACCAATACTACGCTCTAGCTTCTGCATTTCGCGAGTCAGCATCAAAGATTCTTTTTTAGTCAACTTATCAAAAGTACCATCAGTGCTTTGAGTCTCAAGATCGCGGAAACGACGAATGCTCTGACGAATCGTTTTGTAGTTAGTCAACATACCACCCAACCAACGGTGGTTTACGTAAGGCATACCAGCGCGGCTTGCCTCTTCTTTAACAATCTTGCCAGCAGCACGCTTAGTACCAACGAACAATACCTTGTTCTTACCCTCTGACAGCTTTTTAACGAAAGCTAAAGATTCATTAAACGCAGGAACTGTTTGCTCCAGGTTAATGATATGAATTTTGTTACGAGCACCAAAGATGTACTTACCCATTTTAGGGTTCCAGTAACGAGTTTGGTGACCAAAGTGTACACCTGCTTTAAGCAGGTCACGCATAGATACTGATGCCATGTTCTTTTCCTTTAATATGTTTGGGTTAGACCTCCACGAGTCCCATTAATCAACCATGAACCAAAACCACCGTAGCAGAAGCAGAACACAGCACCCAGATCAATGTGTCGAAACGTGTGCGGATTTAAGTCAATCGAGATTACCGACACCCTGCTGGATGTGAGTTCCCGAAATTTGCGTGCGCTTTATACCATATCCTCTTCAAAATAAAAAGCGCATTCCTACATTTATAGCAGGCCAGGCCACTCCATTCTACGTTCAACCTTTAACAATATAAATCGAGCAGCCACCAGCAAATAACAATAATTATTCAATTAACTCCCCTTTCGAGGTAGAATGCGGCGCATTTTTGATAAAAGTCTGTGTCGCAAATGGCGCTATAATGCTCTCCCGACACCATAACAACCCTTAGACAAAAGGCTCTCTTTTCGAGTTATGAATACTAAAGTTACCATCAAGTCCAACGAAGAAATTGAAAAGATGCGGGTTGCCGGGCGACTCGCCGCCGAAGTACTGGAAATGATCGAAGAGCACGTTGTTGCTGGCGTTTCAACCGGTGAACTAGACAGGATATGTCATGATTACATCGTTAATACTCAAAACGCCATTCCCGCACCACTTAATTATAAAGGCTTTCCAAAGTCTATCTGCACCTCGGTCAACCATGTCATCTGCCACGGTATTCCAAGCGACAAGAAAGTGCTAAAAAGTGGTGACATAGTAAATGTCGACATCACTGTCATTAAAGATGGCTACCACGGTGACACCAGTAAAATGTTTTTCATTGGCAAGCGAAGCATTGCTGCCGAAAGACTATGCAAAATTACGCAAGAATGTTTATACAAAGGCATTGCCCTTGTTAAGCCGGGTGCAAGACTAGGCGATATTGGCGCTGTTATTCAAAAGCATGCTGAAAACAATTACTATTCTGTAGTACGCGAGTATTGCGGCCATGGCATTGGTGCTGTTTTCCATGAAGAGCCGCAGGTCATGCATTATGGTAAACCAGGCACCGGCCTTGAGCTAAAAGAAGGCATGACCTTTACTATCGAGCCAATGATTAACCAAGGCAAACGCCACTGCAAACTCTTACCAGATGAGTGGACAGTCGTGACCAAAGATCACAAGCTTTCTGCGCAATGGGAGCACACTTTGCTAGTTACCTCAGACGGTTGTGAAATACTGACCTTACGTAAGGAAGAGGAAGGTCTGCTAAGTTAAGCACAAGCCGATAAAACTATGACGCAACACAGCTCGCTCTTCGAAAAGTTCACCCACGCATCTAGCCTGGACATGCAAACATTAGTCTCTGACTTAAGTACTTGCTCACAACCAGCCCTGAATGTTCGGACAATCCTGGAAGATAGTAAGCAAGTCCTTGATCAGCTGTATCTGGCAAACGAAGATATCCGTCAGCTTATCGAAGTTAAATCCAAACTCATGGATTATATTCTTAAAGGTTTATGGGCACGCTTCGGGTTCGACCAACATGTTAGCCTTATTGCTGTTGGCGGTTATGGCCGAGGCGAGCTGCAACCACATTCAGACATTGACTTACTTATCCTGGTAAGGAATGAAATTGATGATCAGCTGGGCACCAAACTGTCTGACTTTATCACACTATTATGGGACCTGAAACTAGACATCGGCCATAGCGTTAGAACGATTGATGAATGCATTGAAGCCGCTAAAAGCGATGTCACCATTGCGACCAACCTATTGGAAACGCGCACTATCGATGGTGACCCTGAACTGCTGAGCATTATTTCAGACAAGGTCTACTCCGACGCAGTTTATACCTCTAAAGCCTACTTTCTAGCTAAACGCGAAGAACAAAGTGCACGCCACCTGAAATATAGCGGCACCGAATACAACCTCGAACCAAATCTGAAATCTTCCCCTGGCACCTTGCGAGATATTCAGACCATTACCTGGATTTCTAAGCGCCACTTTGGTGCTGAAGCTCCCAGCACACGCTCACGCTACCACTTTTTGACAGACGAAGAATTCCGCATGCTAGTCAGCGGCGAGACCTTTCTTCTTACCCTTCGTTATGGCCTGCAGATTATTGCCGACCGCAACGAAAACCGACTGCTATTTGAACACCAGCGCAAGCTTGCAGAAATACTCGGCTTTGAAGATGACGAGCAAAAGCTCGGTGTCGAGAAAATGATGCAACGCTACTATCGCATCGTATTGGGTTTAGCCGAACTTACTGACGTGATACTTCAGTACTTTGATGAGTTTTATCTAAACCCCGAGAGTGATGACAGTGTCCAAGAACTAGGTAAACGATTCCAAATTAATCACGGCTATATTGAAGCTAAGTCAGAAGATATTTTTGACCGCTCACCTTATGCGTTGATAGAGATTTTTTTGCTACTCGCACAAAACCCTCAGATCATTGGCATAAAAACCACGACAATTCGTCAAATCCGTGAACATCAATATCTTATTGATGACAGTTTCCGAAACGACCTGGCTAACACAAGCTTATTTATGGAGATACTGCGCACACCGCACGACCTTCATAAAACCTTAAACGCCATGCTTAAGTACAATGTACTGGGCCGCTACTTACCTGAGTTTGGACAGATCATCGGCCAAATGCAGCATGACTTGTTTCATTGCTATACAGTTGACGCGCATACGATTCAGCTTATCAAGAACCTGATTCATCTTGACTACCCTGAGGCAAAAAAAGAGTTTCCACTTGCCTGTCGTTTATACCGTTATATCCCTAAACGTGAAATCCTTTATACTGCTGGTATCTATCACGACATTGCTAAAGGGAGAGGCGGAGACCATTCCGAACTTGGCGCCATCGATGTTGAAAACTTCTGTCAGAACCATCATTTTAGCGAGCGCGATACACGACTCACTTCCTGGCTGGTCGAAAACCACTTACTAATGTCTATGACAGCGCAGAAGAAAGATATTGATGACCCTGAAGTTATTCATCAGTTTGCGCAACTAATTCCTAGCCTTACTCACCTTGAGTACTTATATATTTTGACTGTCTGTGATATTTCTGCGACCAATCACACCTTGTGGAACAGCTGGCGCGCGACACTGATGCAGCAGTTATATATCGAAACCAGGCGCGCAATACGTCGCGGCACAGATAAGCCTGTTGATCGCAATGACTGGATAGAAGCCACTAAACGCGAAGTCCGAACCCTACTCATCGATAGCGGCTATACCACACCCGAAATCGATGCTTTATTGGAATCCTTTGAAGACGACTACTTCCTTCAAGATTCAACCGCCGACATTGTCTGGCAAATCTCTGAAGTACTTAATCATGGCAGCTCAAGTGAACCACTGATCATCATTCGCGACACCCAAACCATGCAAGGTGACGGTTTCAGCCATGTTATGGTTTATGTACGTTCCAAAGACGATCTATTTGCCGCCACCACCGCTGTACTTGAGCAGCTGAACCTTAACGTCTTAAATGCCCGCATAAGCGCATCAAGAGGTGAGTTCAATTTGAGCCACTTTATTGTTACCGATGCGCACAACATGCCCTTAGCAAACGATGTAGAACGAAAAGAGCAAGTTCGCTCACGCTTGATAGAAGAGCTCGACGACCCGGAAGACTACCCCGAGATAATCAGCCGCCGCACGCCGCGCCAACTGAAGCATTTTGCCTTCCCGACGGAAGTGACTTTCAGCAATGACATGATTAATCAGCGTACCGTGATGGAGGTTGTAACGCCTGACCGTCCAGGCCTACTCGCACGGATTGGTCAGGCACTTCTAAAGCATAATTTATCATTGATCAATGCACGTATTGCCACCTTGGGCGAGCGAGTAGAAGACGTTTTCTTCATTACCGACACAGACGGTCAACCGCTTAGTGACGCAATGATTTGCGAGGCCTTACAGCACGACATATGTACACTTCTAGATGAGCAGGTAGAAATAACCTCATGAACCCAGACTTGAATAAACTTCAGCCCTATCCCTTTGAAAAGCTTAAAGCACTGCTCGGGCAAGTAACACCATCAGCAGATTATTCAGCTATTCCCTTGTCTATTGGTGAACCGAAGCACCCTTCTCCGCAGTTTGTGCTCGACAGCATCACCAATAACCTAGGCAAAGTCGCAATATACCCAAGCACAAAAGGGTTACCTGAGTTTCGAAAGAGCATGACAAACTGGGCGACACAACGCTTTAATCTAAAGCCCGGCACTCTTTGCAGCGAAGATAATATTCTTCCGGTAAACGGCACACGAGAGGCAATTTTTTCTTTTACTCAGGCGGTCATCGATAGAGAAGCCAGTAATCAAGCTTTAGTGCTGAGCCCTAATCCTTTTTATCAGATCTATGAGGGCGCTAGCTATCTTGCAGGGGCTGAGCTTGAATTACTTCCTACACTAGAGCATACCCAGTTCATTCCCGACTACGACTCAGTCGCCGATAGCACTTGGGACCGCTGCCAGATTCTATTCATGTGCTCTCCGGGCAACCCGACAGGCGCTGTCACGCCCGCTGAAACGCTTAAAAAGCTCATAAAACTAGCCGACAAGCATGACTTCATTATTGCATCGGACGAATGCTATTCGGAGATCTATTGCGATGAAGACCAAGCTCCGACTGGTTTGCTAGAGGTCTGCGCCGAAATAGGAAGAGATGATTATAAGCGTTGTATTGTCTTTCATAGCTTGTCAAAGCGCTCAAACCTGCCCGGCCTACGCTCAGGATTTGTTGCAGGTGATGCAGACTTGTTAAAAGGCTTCTTGAAATACCGAACTTATCACGGCTGCGCAATGCCGATTCAACACCAGTTAGCAAGCATTGAAGCCTGGAACGATGAAGCTCACGTACAAGAGAACCGTAAAGCCTACAAACGAAAGTTCGAGGCAGTTCTTGAAATTTTAAGCCCGGTACTGAACATCAAGCAAAGTGATGCGAGCTTCTACCTTTGGCCAGAGACACCGATATCGGATGAAGAGTTTGCTCAAAAGCTATATCAACAAAAGCATGTCACCGTGCTTCCGGGCAGCTATTTGTCTCGTACCGTCAAGGGTCTAAATCCGGGTAAAAATAGAATCAGAATGGCCTTAGTTGCCAGTGAAGAAGAGTGCATCGAAGCGGCAACTCGAATTCGTGAATTCGTTGAATCTCTTTAACGCTCTTTCCACAAACAACTTTCGTACAAGGTAAAACAATGAGTACAGTAAAAATCTACGGAATTAAAGCCTGCGATACCATGAAGAAAGCGCTAACGTGGCTGGAATCGCATGATATTGATTTTGAATTTCATGACTATAAGAAGACGCCTATTGATGAGCAAAGCCTCGAAGATTGGCTTAGCCAGGTACCTTGGGATGAACTAATCAATAAACGTGGTACAACGTGGCGTAAACTAAGCGATGAGGACAAAAGCGATATAGAC
>NZ_LWFE01001290.1:0-1416 GCF_001635675.1 Oleiphilus sp. HI0061
GCCCGGATACACCATATAAAAGATGAGCAAGCGCCTCTCTATGACGTTCACTCATATATAGATACCTGGGATCAGGCGCTATAGAAAAAGGTAGTTCTTTAAGACCAAAAAAGTCCTGATACATGACGTCAGCTTAGCGTAGTTGCGAAGTTTAGCTTGGTAGCAAACGCAAAGCTTAAAGACAGGGCTCGCCAAAAGCAAGTCCTTACACTCGCTAACGGATTGCCTTATGATCATCAATTAAACTAAGGCTCCCACGATGCGTTCTAACATCAGTCTTTAAGCGGGAAATGCAGCTCTCGAGTGTCTTGCTTATTTTGGAATGTGTACGAATCATCGCTAATTTAGGCCATGTCGCGCGCTCACCCTGAAGCATTAACTCCTTCATGAATTTCGTATCGGGATTGCTAAGCAGCTTCATATAGTGCCCAAGCTTGTAATTTGGAGCAACAGTGACGTCGCCATAATAATTCTGAGACATCATAGAATAAGCATGACCAGAAACTTGTCGAAGCATCTCAGATTTGGTATGAGTTCTTATATAGTCACTCACTGCCTGGCCATGAAATTTTGCTTCGGCTTTAACAAGCGCTAGGGGTAATTTTAAGAAACGATTACTAGACAGCCCTTTTGTTCGTTCCAGCAAAGGCACTACATGAGGATTGGTTTGACTTACGATAGAATAATTAACATCGTAGAGGTGCATTAGGCGCTCGATTGGCAAGTCGCTAACCATGCTGCCATCAACCCAGCGTAAGCGGGGCATATACGGTACGTTGTGTCCATGTTCATCTTTCTTAAGCAGTTTAACCGGGGGGAAAATTCCTGGAACTGCGCAAGACGCTAACGATGCACTCCACGTTAGCATGTATGGAGATGTGTAACCTGACAATAATCTAGCCTTTTGATGAGCCTGGACAGGCGAAACAGTGATATTAATACTCCGCCCCGTCTTCTCGTAGGCCTCTTGCATCGTGTATTCACCTACATAACTACGAATATAGTCTTGCAGCTGACGCTGATCCATAAAGCCTTTGCCTTTAATACCATTCAATAGGCCCATCCACTTCCAGGCTTTCATATTATGGGTATTAGGGTCAAACAAGGAAGGTAGTTCGTCATCGGTATGCGTCCCTAAGGCGGCAGCAATGATAGAACCGGCGCTTGAGCCAGTTACGACATCTGGCAATAAGCCATGCTCCCACAGGGCCTTTACAACACCGATATGGAAGACTCCTAAGGAAGCGCCGCCACTTAGCAATAATGCGGGGCGACCGAAGGATAAAAGTACATCTTTAAAAAAATCTAACTTTTTATTTGATGGCATATCAGAGGTTTGCCTATCGCAAAGATAGGAAAGGCAATCGCAAACTTCTTCAACGTATTCTTCAATGAGTGTTTTGGTGCCGTAATAGC
>NZ_LWFE01001291.1:0-1695 GCF_001635675.1 Oleiphilus sp. HI0061
TAGAAGCTTGAGCTTTTGCTCATCACTCACACTCAGAGGCTCTTCCTGTGAACCTTCAAGCACCAACACAAACTCTCCTCTAGTTTGATCTTCGTCAGCCTTCATCCAAGCCAGAACTTCAGACACCTCACCGTACTTAATCGTCTCATATCGCTTGGTTAGTTCTCGAGCCACACAAAGTTTTCGCCCTGCCAACGCGTCGGACATAGCCTCAAGCGTCACCAAAATCCGGTGAGGCGATTCATAAAATATAACTGTGCGCCGCTCAGCAAGATAAGATTGCAGCACCTCTTCTTTAGCCTTTTTCTTAGCAGGCAGAAAGCCTTCAAAGATAAACGTGTCACTTGCAACGCCGCTGGCGCATAAAGCAGCAATCAGTGCAGAAGGGCCTGGTATGGGCCTGACGAGAACCCCACTTTCTTTGGCTCTCAAAACTAATGTATACCCCGGATCAGAAATCAGCGGCGTACCGGCATCTGAAACGAGCGCCACCGACTGCCCCTCTTTGACCAAGCCAATGATATAAGCACTTTTCTCAGACTCATTGTGCTCGTGCAGGGATATCATTTTTGTAGCAATACCGTAGTGCTCCAAAAGCTTTCTTGTGTGCCGCGTATCCTCCGCAGCAACAACGTCAACAGCTTTCAAAACCTCAATTGCCCTCAAAGTAATATCTGACAAATTTCCTATTGGCGTCGCAACAATGTAAATGGCACTTTCCAAGAACACAACCTCACTATAAAATACGGAACATTCTACATTTAAGCATAGACCCCGCTATGAAAGCACTTCACTTTTCTATTATTGTCTGCCTGTCTGTCATTATATCTGCCTGTGGCACATCGCCTAAAGTAAACCAAAGCAAACTAACAAAGGTCGAATCTCCCGCTCCAAAACAACCGGAAGAGCTGATTTCACTAGCACTAAAGTCCACCTCCCCAAAACAACAATCCAAGCTATTTTTTCAAGCCGCACAATCTTATTGGGAAAATAACCTATACGCACAGAGCGATGCTGCACTAGGGTCAGTTCAAATAGAGCACCTCAATGAAGCTGACGCTCAAGACTATCTTTTAATGTCCTTAAAGTTAGCGACAAGCAATAAGAACAAAGCACGCATTGAGAAAATACTGCCGCTAATCCCGAACCTTGGTTTATCTGGCATGAATGTCGACCAGCAAATCGAGCTTTCGCACTTATTATCTCAAGCTTATGAAATCACAGATTTAACTATTGAAGCGGCGATCACCTTAATCGATCATCGCGGCCTAATTAATCCAGAGCATCACCAAGACACAGACGAGCAAATCTGGCACCTACTCCGCTCAACTGAAACAGCCGACCTAAGCCAATACATTTACACAGGCGACAACCCTGACGCATTAGCGTGGTTAGATCTAGCTCGAACAATCCAGCTAAATCAGATCAGCCTGGATGCCCAATATAATGCATTTCAGGCATGGAACGAGCTGTGGCCAAGCCATCCTGCCAGCCTGAATCCGCCTCACGAGCTAAGCATTCTAAAACAACTCCCAAACACTCGCCCCGATTCGATAACACTTGCCCTGCCCTTAAGCGGGCCACTTCAATTGGCTGGAAAAGCTATTCGTGACGGTTTCATGGCTCAACACTATGCCAGCAATAAACAAAACCCAAACCACGAACCACTACAAGTTCGTTTTTTCGACACAGCAA
>NZ_LWFE01001292.1:0-2139 GCF_001635675.1 Oleiphilus sp. HI0061
TAAGCTTTCACAACCAGTTAGTACTAAAATCGAAAAAATAAGCGCCAGGAACAGCTTGATCGAATTTAATTTCATCATCTTACCTTCATTTTTTTGGTGGGGATTCAAGTATTCTTTGTCAAATCGTACGCTTTTCACACTAAAATCATTTGACTTATTATCATACAAAGCTTACCGGATGCACTATAAAACACAAGCGGGTTTTAGCGAAAAGCTTTTATTTTTACCGGTTTATATCCAATAATTAATAATCTACAAAAAAGGTGACCAGGCAGGCTCCAGCACATCGCCCTTATTAGATGGTAAAAAATATTTCGCACCACCATCAACCGATACCACCGCTAAAACTTTGCTACCACCGCGCAAGGTCGAATATATAATCATACGCCCATTTGGTGAAACACTTGGCGACTCATCCAGCGATGTTGAGGTGAGAATTCTTTGATCCCCCGTCTCGATATCTATTTCTGCAATATGAAAACCTTGATCACCCGGCTCGGTACTTTTGTGGACGTAAAAAATACTATTACCGTCGCGGCTGTAGCGAGGCCTGGTATTATACTTCCCAACAAAGCTCAAGCGCTCCGGAATACGATCTCTCAGAGACATACGATAAACCTGTGGGCTCCCGCCCCTGTCACTTGTAAATACGACACTTTTACCGTCCTGTGACCAGCTTGCCTCGGTATCAATACCTGAGTCGAATGTTAATCGCTCAGTGCGATCACGAGCCAAGTCATAACTATATAACTCGGCGTTGCCATCTTTCGACAAGGTCATTACCAGAGAGGAATCATCTGGCGACCACATAGGCGAGTCATTCAAGCCTTTAAACGAGGTCACCTTTCTTTGATTTCCTGAAATCACATGCTGAATGTAAATTGCTGGGCGACCAGAGTCATAAGACACGTAAGTCAGGTGCTGCCCATCATTAGACCATGAAGGAGACAACATAGGCTCGCGACTAGTAAACAGTGTATAAGCCCCTTTCCCATCAGCATCTGCAACATTTAGGCGGTACTGACGCTGCTTGTTGGTTAACTCTTTAACGGTTATATATGCGATCTTGGTAGAAAACACGCCTTGGACACCCGTAATCTGCTGATACACACGGTCACTAATATAATGCGCTGTTTTTCTAAGGCTTGTAGGGCTTGCTTTTACTCGCTCGCTAATGAGAGATTTTTGAGTAAAGATATCAACAAGTTCATAGTCTACTATTACCTGCTTAGAACCATTTTGATGCGTGACACTCCCAACAACAATATAACTCTGCCCTAGCCTACGCCAGTCTCTGAAGTGCACCTGGTCGAAGCGTTCAGGTAAGCCGAGCATACGCGAGGTCGGCAAGGTATCAAAATCACCACTTCGTTGAAGATTGTTTGCAATAATTTTGGATACATCCTCAGGCAATGGCGATGCATTTTTATTTGCAAACGGAACGATCGCAATAGGCTGAGCACTTGCCGAGCCCACCTCTATTTCGATTACAAGCTCGGCATTTACTGCTGCCGATACAAATGCAGTTAATATCAGTATTAGAAACTTCTTCATTCAAACCTCAGAATTTCGTCACAAGAACATTTATCTAAAAAACGTTCACTAATCAACAGGTGAAAATCGCATCGAGAACTTACGAAAGTGCCGATCAAATATATTTACATCATCAGGAACAGGATAGGTACTAATGCTGCTAGCAGCATGCTCTGCTGAGCGATCATAGACCGGGTTTCCGCTAGTACTTTTAATCCCAACCGCTTTTAACTCACCGCTTGGTAAAAGCTCTATTGTTAAGGTGACGCTTAAACCGGTTGATTTGGGAGGAATACGCCATCTGGTTTGCACCTTACGTTTAATTGCAGCCATAAAACGCTCGACCTCACTCACTTCAAAGGCATGCGCGGCTTCGAGCTCAGCTTGGCGCGCCTTTTCTTCAGCAGCTTTTGCTTCTAAAAGTCGATCCTCTTCAAGCTTACGCATCTTTTCCAGTAAGACTTTCTCTTGAGCTTGTCGAGCCAATTCACGCTCTTTGATTTTTAGGGCTTCTTCAAGTTCCAGTGCTTTTTTCTTTTCCAGTGCCTTTTTCTTCTCCAGAGCCTTTTTCTTCTCTAGAGCTTTTTTCTTCTCTAGAGCCTTTTT
>NZ_LWFE01001293.1:0-969 GCF_001635675.1 Oleiphilus sp. HI0061
CGGCTATTTTTATTCTGGCCCTAAATATTTATTGCTCTGGAATAGTAAAGTAAAAACTTGCGCCTTTGCCAACCTCAGAGTCGGCCCAGACCCTCCCTCCATGCTTTTCGACAATCCGCTTAACCGTTGATAAACCGACGCCGGTGCCATCGAAGTCACTTTTGTTATGCAATCGCTGGAAGGTCGAGAAGAGCTTACCCGCATGTGACATATCAAAACCTGCACCATTGTCCTTAACCTTAAACACGCGCTCTGTTCTTCCGAGTTCGTCATCAACCAAAGCAGAGCTAAATGCTATTTCTGCAGATTCTGTCTTGCTACTGTACTTCCAGGCATTGTTTATCAGGTTTTCAACGACTGAATGCATCATTCTGGCATCACCATTGATATTCATATCTGGCTGAATATAAATATCTACGACACGCAGGGGATAGGTATCGCGCAGATTGGCCACTACTGTGTCAGCAATTTGGCTTAAGTTTAGGTCTGTTCTTTTTACTTCTTTTCGCTGCATTCGTGACAGGTCCAGCAAACCGTTAATCAAGTCTTCCATCGACTTGGCACCGGCAACGACTTTCGCCAATATCCGTTGCGCTTCTTCATCAAGCTGCGAGGCGTAATCATCAAGTAAGATATCACTAAAGCCTTTGATCATGCGTAAGGGTGATTTTAGATCATGCGATACAGTATAACTAAATGATTCCAGTTCTTTATTTGCTGAGGCTAATTCAACATTAGCCTGGTCTAGATCACGCGTTCGCTGGGCTACTTTCTCCTCCAAACCTGCATTCAGGCCCGTCACTTCATCAAACAAACGTGCATTTTCAAGCGATATAGCAGCCTGAGTCAGTAAGACTTTTATCACACTCATGCGCTGCTCGGTAAAGACCCCTGTGCTCAAGCTATTCTCTAAGTACAGAGCGCCTATTTGAGATTTTCGGTAAACAATTGGCAAACATAATACCGACT
>NZ_LWFE01001294.1:0-1737 GCF_001635675.1 Oleiphilus sp. HI0061
ATAAGACTCATCCCGCAAATGGCGGCGTTATATTTATTGATGCATAGTGCGCATCATGCTACCATCAGCTTATGATTAAATCGTTTAAGCATAAAGGTCTCAAAAAGTACTTTGAATCAGGGAGTACTGCGGGCATTCAGAATAGCCATGCAAGGAAATTGAAAATGCAACTGGCGGCTATCGATACTGCTCATGTAATCGAGGATGTTGATTTACCAGGTTATCAATTGCACCCATTAAAAGGTGACCGTGAAGGTATTTGGTCTATTTCGGTTAATGGTAACTGGCGAGTAACTTTCGAATTCAAAGATGGCAATGCATTCATATTAAATTACGAGGACTATCACTAATGAGCATGTATAACCCTCCTCATCCCGGTGAGTTCATTAAAGAAACATACCTTGAGCCGTTCGGTTATAGCTGCCGCTTTTTAGCCAAACAGCTAGATGTCGCATCATCGACACTTAACCGTATTTTAAAGGGGCAAAGTGGTGTAACACCTGAAATGGCATTAAGGCTATCCAAAGCTGTAGGTCGTAGTCCTGAAAGCTGGCTGGCAATGCAAGACAACTATGACCTTTGGCAGGCCAAACAAAATATCAATTTAGGTAACGTTCACTCAGTTTCTTTTGAGGCTGCGTGATTAAATATAACAAAGCAATCTTGCGGAACTCCGTGAGCTGTCACCCTGTTTGCAAAAACACGCAAACAAGCCGCCATCTAACTCCGTCGCGCAAATTGCGGCGCTATATGTTGCATGAATACCGTGTATTCGTTAATATGCCTAAATGATTATTTCCTTTGGCAATAAAACTACATCAGATCTGTTTAATGGTGTTTCTAGTCGTTGGGCACGAAAGCTGCCCAATCAGATACATGAGTTAGTTTTATATAAGCTTGATGTTATTAATGCTGCTCAGAACCTAGATGACCTTAAGTCGCCTCCCGGAAATAGGCTTGAGCTACTTAAAGGTGACCTAGACGGTTTCCATAGTATTCGTATTAATTCTCAGTGGCGTATTGTATTTCGCTGGGATTCTAACGCTGCTCATGATGTCCAAATAGTGGATTACCACTAAATATGAGGTAAATTATGATTCCTTCAAATCGCATAGCAACACACCCAGGAGTTATTCTTCTCAAAGAGTTTCTAGAGCCTCTTGAGGTAACTCAAAAAGCATTGGCATTACATCTAGGCGTTCCTATACAGCGCATAAATGAAATAGTGCGTGGTAAGCGTGGGGTAACCCCTGAAACTGCATGGCTATTATCAGAGTCTTTTAATACGTCACCTGAGTTTTGGCTTAATTTGCAGTCAGTTCATGACTTATCAGCAAAACGGCCAGAAAATCATATTCAGCCCCTACAAGCAGTAGGCATATAACCAAGTAATCTTGCGGAACTTCGTGGGCTGTCACCTTGTTTGCAAAAACACGCAAACAAGCCGCCATTCCACTCCGTCGCGCAAATTGCGGCGTTATATGCGCAAAAGTACCAAACACTTGTACGCGGTTTTCTTAGTTTTGTGCAAAGATGGCCTTCTTATAAAGTCAGGTTATCATCAAGGTTCAGTGTTCTAAAAATTAGTTTTTTGCTCAGCGTAATCGGGTCACTTTGATGGGTGGTTTCGTTGACAGTTCAGGTAAGAATTTAGGGTTTATCGTGGTCAAAATCAGATAAACAAAATAAAAATTATTGTATGGTTTATTGCGTCGTTTCTGAGTTCTTAACAATAAA
>NZ_LWFE01001295.1:0-898 GCF_001635675.1 Oleiphilus sp. HI0061
GGTGTTGTCGCGCCAGAGAAGGGTGAGTACCCTTATCAGACGAGTAACCCGAAGATTTTCGCCGGTGGTGATATGGTTCGTGGTTCTGACTTGGTGGTTACCGCCATTGCGGAAGGCCGCCAGGCAGCTGAAGGCATCATGGACTACCTGGATATATAGTCTGCACGTGATGAGTATCAATGACTAAATCCAAGGCACGGTTGATAATACTGTGCCTTTTTTGTATCTGGACAACATTGCCAGACATTTCTTGATTATTAATATTGAAGAGACAGTGAATGACAGAGCTAAAGAATGATCGATTTCTGAGAGCGCTAGAGCGTAAGCCGGTTGATGTGACGCCTGTATGGATGATGCGTCAAGCTGGGCGTTATCTGCCAGAGTATAAAGCGACCAGAGCGCAAGCCGGTGACTTTATGAGTCTGTGTAAGAATAAAGAACTAGCATGCGAGGTCACAATTCAGCCTCTTGAGCGCTACAAGCTCGACGCTGCAATTCTGTTTTCTGATATCTTGACGATTCCGGACGCAATGGGTTTGGGTCTTTATTTCGAAACGGGTGAGGGGCCTCGTTTCAAGAAGATTGTTCGAACAGCAGAGGATGTCGAGAAACTACCTATAGTTGATACCTCTAAAGACTTGACTTACGTAACGGATGCAGTGAGCACCATACGTAAAGAGTTGAATGGACGTGTTCCGTTGATTGGTTTCTCTGGGAGTCCTTGGACTTTAGCCACTTATATGGTTGAGGGTGGAAGCTCTAAAGATTTTCGCCATATCAAAGCGATGATGTATTCTCAGCCAGAAATTATGCATCAGTTATTGGATAAAATTGCCTTGTCTGTGATTGATTATCTGAATGCTCAAATAAAAGCGGGTGCGCAAGCGGTTCAGATCTT
>NZ_LWFE01001296.1:0-3696 GCF_001635675.1 Oleiphilus sp. HI0061
AGGTAAGAATTTAGGGTTTATCGTGGTCAAAATCAGATAAACAAAATAAAAATTATTGTATGGTTTATTGCGTCGTTTCTGAGTTCTTAACAATAAATTAAGAGCATAAGGTCAAAAGACTAAAAGCAAAAATCATATAACCAGGCCATCTTTCGGATCTTCGTTTTCTGTCACCGTTTATGCAAAGAAACGCATAAACGTCGCCATAAAACTCATCCCGCAAATGGCGGCGTTATATTCTTAAAGGAGAAAGGTGATTAATAAGTTTATTACAGTGCTAATTGCACTTTTTGTTGGTGGTTGTGCAACTCCACCAAGTAGATACAACCCTGATAATATTGGCATATTAGACTTAGCCTTCATTGATATGGAGAAGATTCCATTTATGAAGGTAAGGCACAGACCATCAGTGGTTTCAGTCGTAGATGAGAACGCAACAGAAGTTATCACTACAAACATGATGAAGTCTATGCATTTTAACGTGGGTTTGAAGGAAGGTAAGTATGTTGTAATGCTTAAATGCGATGATACCTATACTTATGGTTTTCCGGTTGTTCCAGTAGTTCTTGAAAAAGGTAAAAGATACCTCGCATATTGTCGCCGTATAGTTAAAGAAGGTGACTATATTGGTTTAGATGGTTTTATTCGTGAGAAATCTGAACCGCCTCCACCTTATCAGAAATGAATATAACCAGCGCCTCAAACGGACTCCGCAAAATGTGTCGCGCTTTTTGCTGTCGCAAAAAGGCACGCCAATTTCGCTCCTCCGTTTAGGCAAGCGTTAGGTGTAAATAGGGGTTACCAGATTGAACAAGTATCTCTAATTACTATTGGTTAGCCTCGTCAATAGCGGCCAAATTATTTTGGTTAGTTCTTCCAGTTATCTTCATTTCTATTAACTTGTTTATCCCGCTTCTAGCAGCATTAATTATTCTTGGTTGGTCGGCAATAATCATCACGGCATTTTTTAAGTGTCCGGAATGCGAACAAAGAGCTCTAGTTCATTCAGGTAAAGTGGTAAAATTGCTCACGAGCAAACGCAGCAAATTTAAAGTCTGGCTTGTCCCGAATGAATTCGCTTATAAGTATTTTTATTGCTGTAAGTGCGGTCATAAAATCGAGGCAAAAAGTGAATCAATCACCTAACCAGTTGCGCAATGATCGCCCCGGAAAAACACCCGGGGCTGGACTCGCTTTGCTGCGCGTCGCTCGCCCATTCGCAAGGCGTTATGTTTTTTGAGGGATTATGAACAAAGCTCTATTTGAAAAGTTACTTGGTGCGAGCATTATTCTAAATGCTCTTTATTGTCTTATATTTTCGCTCATCGATTCTTATCAATTGTTATCGCTCATAACTGGTGCCAGCGATAGAGAGATTAGTATTAGCCAAATGGCTACTATGTTGGCCATGCCTTACTTCCTTGCGTCGGTTATTTTTATAGTGTCGTTTTCTCTAGGCTGGTTGTTACTTCGTAATAAACAAATACATTTGGCAGTCGCTATTACAGCGGGTTTAGCTAACATATTTAATGGTTCAATAGGCTTCGGCTTGGCTGTGGTTTATTGTATTTATCGAGTTGCTACTTCTAGCAAAGAAGAACAACATAACCAGCGCCTCAAACGGACTCCGTAAAATATGTCACGCTTTTTGTGCCAAAAAGGCGCGCCAATTTTACTCCTCCGTTTAGGCGGGCGTTAGTGCTCTTAAGAAGCTAAGCGATTCTGTCGAACATCATCAGCAAGCCAAGATTTGATTAAGGACTGGTAAGGCATGTCTCTTCGATTAGCCTCAATTTTAATGCTTTCAAGCAAAGACTCAGGTAACCGCAAGGAAATTGTTTTCGTCGATGGTTTTAAGTTGGGCATTGTTACTTTTGCGGCCTTACTCCAGTCCAAGTAATCAGCGGAATCATTATCTTCCCAAAACTTTCGTTCTTCTGCCTCTGTTTTAAACTTTGGAGGCTGTTTATGCTTGTTCATAAAATTTCCTCTCTTTCTTGTGCATTGGTCGTGCAGAAATCACTCTAATCAAAGTGTTATCTTCACGCAGTGTAAAAGTAATATGTAGTTGCCGCCCATCATCGGTAATTCCAAGGGCATGGTATCTGGGCTCTTTATCACTGTGCTTTTTGTCCGGCAGCAGTAATAAAGGCTCATTAAAAAATAATTGTTCGGCCTCTAACTGGTTTACGCTGTGTTTATCAACGTTTTTTCTTTCGTTGCCAGCATCCCAATTAAAGCCTTTTATTTGTTTCCAATTAATCATTTATGTATATTACCATCATATACATAAAAATGGCACTAACAAGCGGCTCCACCGGACAAATTTTATTGTCACCTTTTTTGTACCAAAAAAGCCGCCAATAAAATTTGCTCGGTGAGCCGGGCGTTAGATGCCCCATGTGCTCACAGCCTCTCCAAAAGAACAAGACTGTTCATTTTTAAAGGGTTAGTTTAATCTTTCGAAAAATATATACATTGGAGAAAACTGTGAAAAACTGGTTATTCTTATCCGCTGCTATTATTTGTGAAGTAATTGCAACATCCAGTCTTAAGTCTAGTGAAGGTTTTACTAAAATCGCCCCATCGCTGCTTGTTATTATTGGCTATGGCGCTGCTTTCTATTTACTTTCACTTACTCTGAAATCAATCCCTGTTGGTATTGCATATGCAGTTTGGTCAGGGCTTGGCATAGTTTTAGTAACTCTAATCGCATGGTTCATGCACGGGCAAAAACTTGACCTTTGGGGGTATGTTGGCATGGGTTTAATCGTTGGTGGCGTTGTTGTTCTCAACTTGCTTTCAAAAACCAGTGCACATTAGTCCAGTATGCATCTAACAAGTTGCACCAGTCGGAAAACCTCCGCTCCGCGGCTTTGTGCATTCGCTTCGCTCATTGTTGCACAAAGCCACTACACTACAGTTTCCGCTGTGCAAGGCGTTATGTTTCAGAACGAAGTTATGGCAACTTTTAAAGCACTGTTTAAATTTATATATTCGGCTCTAGCTGCTGCTGTGATTATTGGGCTTACAATATCAATACTCGATGACCCTGCAAAAAAAATAAATGAATACGAAGTTACAGCAGGCGTAATTGAAAGTTTCAAACACGTAAAATATCGCGGGTATAAAACCTATTTAAATTTAGCGGGGTCAAAAGAGCAATATCGATTACGCTTGAAACCCCAAAAGCGGAATATGGTTACCCAGGGAGCTGACGTAAAGGTTTGGTTTGCGGATACTTTACTGTTTGGCCTAAAGGTAAAACAGGTAAGTGTTAATGGTGTAATGTTAAAAAAATATGATTATCAATATGTTAATAGTGTGCACAACAAATTTATTTTCGCAGTATGTATATTGTTGGCTGGCTTCATATTTCTTTATGGTGATCTTTTTAAAAAACTAATATCAAAATTAAGTACATAACAATGCGCTCAAACGGACTCGGCAAACTGACACCTTTTTTGAAAAACACTCAAAAAAGTCGCCAGTTCACCTCTCCGTTTAGCTAAGCGTTAAATGTTTTTTGGCTCTTAAGGTTTAGGGCTCAATATTCTGCAGGGAATGCTCGTTTCTTATCGAGCATTCCTCCGTTTAAATTATTAAGGTAGGTGGCACGGTTTCCAACTGTTCCGCTCCGCTGTTTAAGCTTCTCAGGTACATTTTAATTTGTAGAGGTTTCGTTGGTGGTGTGTT
>NZ_LWFE01001297.1:0-7117 GCF_001635675.1 Oleiphilus sp. HI0061
TGAGTATCGTAGCAATATCATTGTCGGTGATTTAGACATTGGTGGTACAAGTTTAGGCGAGCAGCGAATTGAAGGGATATTGGTCCAGTATATGGATGTTAAATTTCGGGACTTGGATCCTAACTAGAGGCTTATTTATGTTGTTTCGGGTACTAATTTTTATGCTTACTGCCGGGCTCGCTAATGCAGAGATGTCAAGTATTGATGACTCAGATCTATCAGAGGTGACAGGGCAAAGTGGTGTTTATTTAACAGGTGAAGTTTCAATCAACGAAGAGGGTGGGGCGTTCAATGACTCTGACAGCCATGGTTACTTTGGAGATTGTTCAAATAGTCAAAAAGTATGTGGGGCGCGCTTAGCTTTTAAGACTCAGAATGATGGAGGCTGGTTTGCGATTGATAATATTCAAGGCTCAGTCTCTTTTGAAGGTCTTACGTTTAGACTGAGAGATATTGCAGATGGTTTTGGTGGTGACGGTCTGCTATTTAATCGGGATGTGATCGAAATTGGCTTGCCTAAGAGTATACGCATGAACGACTTCCAGTATACGCTCGCGACTGCAAACCAAGACCGTCCAAGTAATAGTTCAGACTATCAGCAGGTCGACTTAATGACTGTCGAGATGAGTGGTGATCTCACTTTGCAGGGTAACCTGTTGGTTTTTCCAACGCCTTAGGAATTACGGATGATAAATAGACTATCAATAACATTAATGCTTTTTATTCTCCCACAAATAAGCGCTGCGGAGCTAAAAGCACTTGGTGATGAGTTTTTGTCGGGTGTAAGTGGGCAGTCGGGAATCACTGTTGACCTAGAATCGAAGTTTTCAGTGGGTGAGATAGCCTATTTTGATGATGGTTTGGGTATAGCGTTGCAGGGTGTCAAGATGAGTTCTGCTGCAGATCCTGGGCAGTTGGCAGAGCACCGATTAGAGTTTGATATTCTTGATAACGGCGATATAAAGTTTGCCTTTTCTTCTGGAAATGTCGCAAGGTTCGAAATAGAGGAAATTCGTTTTGTTGATGCGCCGGGCCTGCCTTCACTTGTAACAGATCCGAGTATAGGGGGCTTCTTTATTGACTACGAGATTGATGGCTCTATCTTGGTGCACAACAGAGGTAATACAAGACACGGTGCTAACAATGTTTTGGGTGGGTTGTATGATATTGATTTTACCGTCGAAAATGGGCGCTTAGGATATCGCACTAATGGCAATGAGTTTTTCTTGGATGGTTTAAGTTTGGATGTCGAATCTTTGGGTACGGTGTTTGGGGTGACCGAGGCAGGACAGCTTAACTTATCAATGCCTAACCTAAAGGCAGAGCTAAGTGTAGATGCCATTAGGTATAGTAATAACGCGTTAAATCACGGGGTAACTAATGATGTTACGTCGGGCGCGCCTTTAGCAAGTTACGGTAGCTTGTGGATTAATATGGATGTTAATTCTGATTTGTTAATTGCCGCGGGCGGCGCTGATGGTCTTACAGGAATGACGATCAATTCATCGAACCAGTTTAATCGCTTGGATGTAGCGTGGGGTGATGATACTGACTGGGCAGATACAGGTTACTGGGTAGGTGCTTTGGGTATTACCGGGTCAACAGATTTGGTCAACATGACGCTAGATATTTTGGATGATGAGGATTCAGGTGACGCTTATCATGGTGTGGGCTTGGCTTTAGCCTTTGAACAGTTAGCGATAGATCTGCATGTTCAGGATTTTGTTTTGGGTGAAACTAAAACAAATATTGATCAATATGTCGCGGGTAACCCTGTTCAATTAAAGTCACTAGGTTCTTTCGATATTGCTTTGACCTACGCCGACTCCGTTTGGGGTGGTGTTAGTCGAACCAACAAAATCTTGGTTCAAGCTGGCGGTAATACAGAGGCTGGCAATCAAGGTTTACGTCTTGATACTCAATTAAGTATCGCTGGTGACACAAATCAATCTAACTTTGTATACACCGATGATGGTTATTCTTTGATGTTGAGTTCTCTTTCTGCTTATGTTGATGGAGATATCACTATCGATATTACTGCAGACTTGCCAAATGATGACGTGTTTTTTGATGGTCTAAGGCTTGGTTTTGAAGATCTTGCTTTTGGCTATCAAATTGAGGGAGTGCGGGTTGCTGAGAGTACCGGGGATAAAGAGGATTTAAAGAATGAGAAGCTTGGGTCTGCACAGGGAGTGCAGGGGCTTCCTGGTTTGTTAGGTTCACCTTCTTTGGAAGGAACGCTTAATGGCCATATTACACTTGGGGCTGGTGGGCGAGAAGGCAGCGAAGGAATTACAGTAAATTCCGATATATCAATTAGTGATGGCATTATGGGTTCCTATTTAGAGGCTGACGGGACTGGGAATGGAATCTGGTTAAGTGGGCTGAATTATGATGTGCACTTGCGTGACATGATGTTAGATGTCACAAGTGACGGATTAAAGATTTATGAAGGTGAAAGTTGGAGTCGGTTGGATGTTACAGACTTTAAAATAGGTGAACGCACTGCTGACGCTAGCTTTGGCGGGCTTGTAGTAGAGAGTTATCATGCTGGTTCTGAGACCTTGATATCAACTGGTGGTGCTGGAGATGTTTGTATTGGTGGTGTCGGAGCTAGCCAGGGTGATTGTATTGCTGATAACGGGCGCTGGGAAAATCGTGGGGACCAGGGCTTAACAATAACATCTAAACGGCACTTTAAGTCGAAGATTGATTCTGAAGGAAAGAGAAATCGCTTAACTTGGCATGTCGGGCGCGATGGCGAGGGTACTGGTTCGCCCGATAAGGGAACGGGTCTAAAGTTAATATTTGATAATTATACGACCAATGACGGGAACAATTTGTCTGACGATTTTGGGATTCAGACAGAATACAACATGGATATTGCTCGCGCTCCGGTTATTAAGAGGTCGACAGGCTTCGATAGTAATAATATCTACGGTGAAGAGGGTTGGGAAAAGGTTATGTTGCCTGATGGCTCCTATGAGTACAAGGCTCCTTCAGATATGACTGCTGCAGATATTGCAAATAGACCGGTAGGTGTTGCGATGAGAACAAATACGCAGTTCAAAGAGCTTGATTTTGAAAGAGTTAATCTCAGCCACTCTGTCGGTGGTGAGTCAACGCTGCTATACGGAATGAAGCTACAGAACTTTAATATCACAACTGATATTACTGCTACGCCAATAGATTAAAGCTGGCGCTTACATTTTCTTGCCTTAATAAGGATGGCATTGCGATAATGCTTTCGAAGTCGCTATAATCGCGGCTTCATTTCTTTTTGGTTTCCCTTATGGAACTCCGTTCTATTTTAAATCTCTTGTCGGATGGTGAATTCCATTCAGGGTCGGACCTTGGTCGTACTTTGGGTGTAAGCCGAACTGCAGTGTGGAAAGCGTTAGGTCAATTGGAGGAGTTGCGTTTACCCTTGGAGTCAGTAAAAGGGCGCGGCTATCGCTTGTTGCGACCGCTTGATCTATTGTGTGGTAAATCTATTCAGTCGTATATGGCAGCTCAAGCTGTCGAAAATATCTCTATTGAGGTACTTTTAAGTACCGATTCAACAAATACTCACTTATTGGAAAAGCAACTCGAAGGAAATTTATACGAGAGTTGCTTGGCAGAATATCAGACGGCCGGAAAAGGTCGTCGTGGCCGAAAATGGGTTAGTCCTTTTGCGAGAAATATTTATCTTAGTATTGCTTTTAATCTTGATGGTGGGGCAGAAGCTCTATCTGGGCTAAGTTTGGTGGTTGGTTTGTCTGTTGTGAAGACGCTAGCATCACTTGGTGTTAGTGGCGTTGAGTTAAAGTGGCCGAATGATGTTTGGTTAAGTGGAAGAAAGTTAGCAGGTATTTTGGTTGAGTTGCATGGAGAGGCGACAACGAGTTGGCGGGTTGTGGTTGGTCTGGGTTTGAATGTTGATATGAAGCCTGAGGATGCGGAAGTGATTGAGCAGGCTTGGTCAGCTTTGTCCGAAGTATCGGATATTGGTCGGAATGAGCTAGCTGGCAACTTATTGAGTGGTTTGTATTGTGACTTAGAGCGTTTTAAGTTGGGTGGCTTTAAGGGTTTTTTGTCGGATTGGAACAAATTTGATGCTTTAGCGGGTAAAGTGGTTGAAATCAACAGTGGTGCAATAGTTGGTATTGCGCGAGGAGTTGACTTGTCTGGCGCGCTCTTATTAGAGGTTGATGGAGCACTATCTGCGGTTAACGCAGGTGAGGTGTCGGTGAGGTTAGGCTGATGCTTCTATTAGATTGCGGCAACACACGGATCAAGTGGTGTTTAGCTGAAAATAATAAAATCATAAGGTCGGGAGAGGAGTTGTTGTCGGCGCTTGATCCTGCTTTGCTGGCAGCAGAGTTGGGTGGCATGTCATTTAATAGGGTGCTGGTAGCATCTGTTAGGGTGTCTGAAGTACTAGATAGTCTGCTTGACGCGCTCCAGCGTATGGTGGATGTTAAGATTTATGCGATTTCTCATGATGATATGAGCGGGCAGCAATTTGCTTACGATGAGGTGAAAAGGTTGGGGGTTGATCGCTGCCTGGTAATATCAGCCGTGCGCGATCTGTATCAAGGCGCTTGTATGGTAATCGATAGCGGTAGTGCCTTGACGGCCGACTTGATTGACGGAGATGGACGGCATATTGGTGGCTATATTTTTCCAGGTTGCAAAATGTTGCAGGATTCGCTTGTGGCGGGGACATCGAAAATTGTATTAGATGATGATGTGCAGTGTGGATTATCTCCAGGCAGGAATACTGAGCAGTGTGTTGTTAATGGTGTTCATATTATGGTGAGTCAAACTATAAGCTACTTAGAGTCACAGTGTCAGGGCTATGGTATTAACAAGGTAATACTTACGGGTGGTGATGCGAAATATATCGCCGGATTTATCGTGGGGGCTTACGAATTGAGGCCTGTATTGGTCTTTGAGGGGATGGCTGGGCTGTTCGGATCTAGGCTTGAGGGGGAGCTAAACTAATGAAGTGGGTGTTTATAGCGTTATTGGTTGTGAATGTAGGTCTGGTTGCTTTTCAGTGGGTGAAGCATCGAGAGCAGGGTGTGAGTCCAGAATTTCAGGAAAATAAGGCAGTAAAACGTATAGTGTTGTTGTCGGATATTTCATCGTCGGGTGGCGATAAACAGGCAATAGCGAGGCGTTGTGAGTTGCTGGGGCCTTTTGATAATAGGGCTGAGTTGGAATTGGAAAAAAAGAGAGTGCTTCTGGGGACTGGTGAGGTTCAGATTGTAGGTCAAACTCTTGATAAGGCGCCCTCTTATTGGGTGTATATCGCGAAGAAAGATGTTGTTGAAGATCTAGAGCAAAGATTGCTTGAGATTAAGGTCGACACGTATAAGATTTCTTCAGGAGAATTAAGTGGGGCTTATTCTTTAGGGGTGTTTGAAAATATAGATTTGGCGCGCGGGTTAGCAAAAAAAGTAAAGAAAAGTGGTATGGCGCCAAGCATTTTCGAGAAAAAGAAGTCTGAAACGAGTTTTTGGTTGGAGTACGGGCTTGATTATGCTGCTGAAAACCAAGAGAAAATAGACGAAATTGCTGCATTGTTATCAACAGGTGCAAAGAAGAGAGAAATTTTTTGCAAAAGTGTTGCATCTGAAAAATAGTTCACTTAGTATAGCGGCCTCTCGAAATGAGGGTGTGCAGCTGGTGTAGCTCAGTCGGTAGAGCAACGCACTTGTAATGCGTAGGTCGGGGGTTCGATTCCGTCCACCAGCTCCATTTTGTTTTGAGTTCTTTAGAGTCTTTACGATTCTAGCTGGAGGGGTTCCCGAGTGGCCAAAGGGATCAGACTGTAAATCTGACGCGTAAGCTTCGGTGGTTCGAATCCACCCCCCTCCACCAGTTTTATGTGGCGGGCATCGTATAATGGCTATTACCTCAGCCTTCCAAGCTGATGATGCGGGTTCGATTCCCGCTGCCCGCTCCAAGTAATAAATTCGTTGCTCATATAGCTCAGTCGGTAGAGCGCCACCTTGGTAAGGTGGAGGTCACCGGTTCAATTCCGGTTATGAGCTCCATGAGTGTTATTGCTTGGTTTTATTGAATTTAAGTTGTGTGTGGTCAATGCTGGTTCTAGCTGGCCGAGACGCAGTGTCCGCAATCGAGCTATATTTTTTGAGGAGATGTTCGGATGGCAAAAGAAAAATTTGAACGTAATAAACCACACGTCAACGTAGGTACTATTGGTCACGTTGATCACGGTAAAACAACTTTGACTGCAGCGTTAACGCGTGTATGTGCAGAAGTATTCGGTGGTGAGAAGGTTGACTTCGCAAACATCGATAACGCACCAGAAGAAAGAGAACGTGGTATCACTATCGCGACGTCTCACGTTGAGTATGATTCAACTGATCGTCACTACGCTCACGTTGACTGCCCAGGGCACGCCGATTATGTTAAAAACATGATCACAGGTGCTGCTCAGATGGATGGTGCTATCTTGGTTTGTGGTGCGACTGATGGTCCTATGCCTCAGACTCGTGAGCACATCCTTTTGTCTCGTCAGGTAGGTGTACCTTACATTGTAGTATTCTTGAACAAGGCTGACTTGTTGGCTGAAGACTGTGGTGGTGCAGGTTCAGAAGAATACAACGAGATGCTTGAATTGGTTGAAATGGAAATTCGTGAGTTGCTAGACACTTATGAGTTCCCAGGTGATGATACGCCAATTATCGCAGGTTCTGCTTTGATGGCATTGAACGGCGAAGATGATAACGAGCTAGGTACAACTGCTGTTAAGAAGTTGGTTGAGTCGCTAGATTCTTATATTCCAGAGCCAGAGCGTGCTGTAGATCAGCCATTCCTAATGCCTGTTGAGGACGTGTTCTCAATCTCAGGTCGTGGTACGGTTGTAACGGGTCGAGTTGAGCGTGGTATCATCAAAGTTGGTGAAGAAATCGAGATTGTTGGTATCAAGGAAACTCAAACCACTACTTGTACTGGTGTTGAGATGTTCCGTAAGCTTCTAGACGAAGGTCGTGCGGGTGAGAACGTTGGTGTTCTTCTGCGTGGTACTAAGCGTGACGAAGTTGAGCGTGGTCAGGTTCTATGTGTGCCTGGTTCTGTTAAGCCTCACACTAAGTTTGAA
>NZ_LWFE01001298.1:0-1193 GCF_001635675.1 Oleiphilus sp. HI0061
GAAGTTTTGTTGCAAAGTCAGGTGAACCTCTGCTGAATAGTCTCGAACGTTATGGCCTAAGCACCGAGAATGCTTGCCGCTCTGGTGAGTGCAGTTTATGTCGCGTTAAGCTAATAAGCGGAGAAGTATTTAATCCTCATGAATCCAAGCTACGTAAATCAGATCGTAAATTTTCTTGGATTCATTCATGCGTTGCTTTTCCAACAAGCGATATAGAGATCTCTATATAAAGAAAACCCAAAAGCCAAATTAGGTACCGGTTAAGGTCTTCAAACTGGTACCTAATTTTAACTAGAGTTTGTCCTTCCCTACCCCATCAATGAATCAGATCAATTAATTATAACTTCATCATTTTCGGTGAAACTGCCTGAGCAAAGAATTCACTAATGCTCATATCCCCAGGTATACGAATATGGCCATCAATAATTAAAGCTGACATGCCGTGAACCATCGACCATGCACTCAGGGCTCTAGCCGTTACATGCTTGGACTCAACATTGCCATGCTCAAATGCTTGTCTAAGTATTTTAAAAGGCTTTTGAGAACTAATTTCGAGGACAGGGGATATCTCTGGATTCGCTGAGGCTTCTAGCTTGTTTCGACGACCACCAGTATCAGCCTGGCTCAGCATTAGTCTATAAATTGCAGGGTTTTCTACGGCAAACTGAACGTAGGCGACGCCGTAGTTAAATACCAAATCCCATGGATCAGTATAGCTCTTCTTAATATCTATCAAGCGTTTAGTTAGGTCATCGAAGCCTGATGCAGCGATAGCTTGTAAGAGCTCTTTCTTGTTCTTAAAGTGAGTATAAGGTGCCATATGCGACACCCCTACTTCTGCGGCAATGGCTCTTAAAGATAGAGCATCTACGCCTTTAATTTTTAATATGTCTTTAGCTGACTCAACTAATGCCGTCTTCAAGTCACCATGGTGATATGGCTTACTTTCAGCACTAATTGAGGCGTCACCTTGGGACTTAGAACTAGACATCCAGGTTTGTTACTTCCAAAGCATTTGTCTGAATAAAGTCTCGTCTTGGTTCAACTTCATCACCCATTAAGGTCGTAAAGATCTGATCAGCGGCAACCGCATCTTCGATATTTACTTTCATCATACGGCGACTTTCTGGGTCCATCGTTGTTTCCCAAAGCTGCTCAGGGTTCATCTCACCTAGACCTTTATATCGCTGAAT
>NZ_LWFE01001299.1:0-1399 GCF_001635675.1 Oleiphilus sp. HI0061
CTCTACAAATTAAAATGTACCTGAGAAGCTTAAACAGCGGAGCGGAACAGTTGGAAACCGTGCCACCTACCTTAATAATTTAAACGGAGGAATGCTCGATAAGAAACGAGCATTCCCTGCAGAATATTGAGCCCTAAACCTTAAGAGCCAAAAAACATTTAACGCCCGGCTCACCGAGCAAATTTTTGATGGCGACTTTTGTGCGTGTTTTTGCACAAAAGGTGACAGCGGAAATTTGTCCGATGCAGCCGTTTGTTATGAGTATGTAAATTCATCGTCAATATCTATATTTTTAGAGAAAACTTCTTCTAATGAGTCTCCAATTACAACCGACTCATCCCAATCCAAGCAACCTGATGATGTAGCAATAATCGGGGGCGTATTAGAAGGTACGCGGAGATCATAGGCGTAAAAAGTACCGCCACCATTAAAGCCAAAAGGCACTGCTCCTGGTTGAAACTCCGGAAACAAGTACCTGAGATAATAATCTCGAATATCTTCTAACCCAAAAAGGCCAATTTCTCTATCACCATTGCAAAAATTACCACCATTAGAATATTTTAATAGTTCAATAAACTCATCAGGTAACGTGTAATTTGGCAATTCCCAATCTAGGTATTTGATATCACCTGAATTACCACATAAGTCTTCAAGAGCCGCTATTTCTTCATTTGTTAATGGCTTACCTAGAAACGATTTAACAAATGAAAAATCTTCAGCCCTAAGCGGTTCTGACTTGTGATCAAATACTACTTTCGACAACCACTCAATATTCATGATTTACTCATAACGCCTGCATTTGCGGCGGTTTTGTAGCGAGGCACGAGCGTAAAAACCGTCCAAGCCACGCAGTGGCTGATGCAACATGCACTTGTTACATGTTGATGAGCGTTGAGTCATGCCATACATCCTCATAATCATCAGCGATTAAAAATCTATACCCTGGGGGCAATGCTAAATACTGCTCTATTTCAGGTAAATATTCTTTTATATGGCTCACGTGTAGCGGTTTAAAAAAATCAGGGTCTTGGCCCAGTTCTTCACCGCACCAAATATACCAGCCACATGTTCCATTTTCTGCTTTATGACGCAGACCATTTATTGGAAGTTTACCTAGCGTCTCAATAGCAAGGCCAAGCTTCTCTATTTCAGAGCAAGGTATGAAGTCGGCCTTAAATTTTTCGCATACTTCCTTTTGCCTAGCCACGATATTCCTTAAGACATGTAACGCCCAGCTAAACGGAGGAGTAACAATGGCGGCATTTTTGGAACAAAAATGATGCGATTGTTACGGAGTCCGTTTGAGCTGTTGGTTATGTGCATTTTTTCTTTGTTACTTTGATGTCAGTATAAGTATTCATGCAGCTAATACGCTGTTCAGTTTCACTTAGCTCTATTG
>NZ_LWFE01001300.1:0-7023 GCF_001635675.1 Oleiphilus sp. HI0061
GTGCTCTATTCCCAGCTCGGCAGCGGCTTGCACAGTTTCATTAATTGCAGCGTGGGCGGGTGTGCGCATGAATAGGAGTTGGTAAGCCCCTACTTTTAGAATGCTTTCAACCAGTTTATCTTCGTGCTGGAGCGGTGTTTCCAAAAACTGATTATGGTTATTTGCCAAATACTCGTACCAGCGACAGGCTCCATAGACAATTTCCTGAAGAAGGGCGCCGTCTTTATCTGCCACCTGTTCAGCAGCGATGGGCATGAGTGCAGTCAGTGACTTTTGTTCATAAGCGACACTGTGTAAAAGATGGCTGGCAAGCGCTCTGACGCTGCTTAAGCTTTCTATTGCAGGTAGCTTAGGAAGTCGGATATTTTGCTTGGAGCGTCTAGCTCGTGATTGGCGACGACTGCGTCCGCCAGACCTAGTTGTCATGATTGACATTCAGCTGCTCTCCCGCATTTAATAGCGCTTTACCGCCGTTCACGAAAGATTGAACGTCCATGGCTTTTGCCCCCGGAAGTTGGAGTTGCTGAATGCTGATAGCGCCTTGGCCACACTGGATAATGATGCCGTTTTTGGTTTTTTCCAGAATAGTACCGGCTACTCGGTCATCGTTTGTTTCGACTTCTGATGCTTCAAAGATACGGACACGCTGAACTTTCCCTTTTGCATCAAGAAACTCCAGAAACGATACCGGCCAAGGGTTGAACGCTCGGATATTGCGACAGATCTGTTGGGCGCTATCTTGCCAGTTAATGCAAGCTTCTTGTTTACTCAGTTTATGTGCGTAATTCGCCAGTTCGTTATCTTGAGGTTCAGCCGCTAATGTTTCACGCTGTTCGAGATATTGCAAAATCGCGCTGGCTCCTTGTTCAGCGAGCCGGTCATGAAGGCTACCGCCAGTATCCTGGTCAGTGATATCGGTTTTGAGTTTGAGTAGCATGTCGCCGGTATCTAAGCCTACGTCCATTTGCATGATGGTAATGCCCGTTTCACGGTCACCCTCCTGAATTGCACGCTGAATCGGCGCAGCGCCACGCCAGCGTGGAAGTAAAGACGCGTGGATATTGATACAGCCGAAAGTGGGCATGTCCAACACTGCTTTAGGTAGGAGCAGGCCATAAGCCGCTACAATCATTAGGTCTGCCTTGAGCGCTGCTAGTTCCGTCTGGGCCTCGGGGTTTGTCAGCTTTTCAGGTTGGAATACTGGAATGCCATGCGCTTCAGCTACCTGTTTTACCTCGCTTTTTACGAGCTTCTTGCCACGCCCTGCCGGACGGTCTGGCTGAGTGTAGACGGCGATGACCTCATGGTTTTGGTCAATAATGGCTTGGAGGCTTTTGGCTGCAAACTCCGGTGTACCGGCAAAGATAATCTTCAAACTGAAATCACTTTTTTAAATTGGGTAAATAAAAATCGCACAGATATGATAAAAGGCGTTTTAAGCGCGTTCCTGACTGCGATGAATCTTCTCTAGTTTCTTTTTGATACGATTACGTTTTAAACCGCTTAAATAGTCAACAAAGAGTTTACCGTTTAAGTGATCCATTTCGTGTTGGATGCAAACGGCTAGTAGCCCCTCTGCTTCTAGGCTAAACTCTTTGCCTTGTCGGTCTAGCGCTTCGATCAGCACATGTTCGATTCGGCTAATATCTTCATAAAAGCCAGGAACGGACAGGCAGCCTTCTTGCATTTTTTCTAGCTCACCCTCTAAAACAGTGACTTTAGGGTTAATAAATACCAGTGGTTCGCTCTTATCTTCTGACAGGTCCATCACTATTAATTGGAGGTGGCGATCTATCTGTGTTGCTGCCAGACCAATGCCGGGAGCATCATACATGGTCTCAAACATGTCATCGATAAGGGTTTGCAGATTGTCATCAAACTCTTCGACCGGTTTGGCCAGAGTACGAAGGCGAGGGTCTGGATATTCTAAAATTTCTAAAATCGACATGTGGATCCTGTTATGGCTGGTTTATTAGCGCTGTACTAGTATTAAATTGTGGTGCGTGTCACGATATCACTGCTACTATTATCTTATAGAAAAGGAAATTAGTACAAATTGTTAAATCTTGATCTATAGTTTTCTAGATACCGTGCCTTTTTTTCGCACACTTATATCTTAGACATAAATTTATTATGTAGGCAGCACATGATCCGAAAGTTACTCATCTCCGTAATATTGACAAGCCTGGCGCTGGTTCAATCCGTCTTGGCATCCCCTGAATTGGCTGACAACCACCCGGATCGTTACGTTGTCGTAAAGGGTGATACCTTGTGGGATATCTCAGAGCGCTTTTTGAAGTCGCCTTGGCTATGGCCAGAAATCTGGCATGCGAACCCTCAGGTCTCGAATCCTCACCTTATCTATCCTGGTGATATTATTGGTCTGATATATATTAATGGCCAACCGCGACTTACTACCTTGAAGGCAGGCCCTCAAAATGGCGTGGTTAAGCTCAGTCCTCAAATTAAGGCAACGCCAATTTCTGCTGCGATTCCGACGATTCCACTTGATGCAATAGCCAGTTTCTTGTCTCAGAACCGAATTGTTGAAAAAGAAGAGATGGAAATGGCGCCTTACGTGCTTATCGGTCGTGAGAATCACCTGATCACCGGGACTGGTGATACGGTCTTCGCTCGAGGTGACGTTAAGGGTGCTGAGAAAGTAGCCGTATATCGTTCTAGCGAGACTTATATTGACCCCGAAACGAATGAATTATTGGGGCTTGAAGCGAAAGCGATTGCCACTGCAGATGTTGATCAAGTAAACAAAGAAGTTGTGACGCTGAATATTCTTCGTAGCAGTGAAGAATTGCGCCAAGGTGACCGCTTGTTGCCGACTGAAGATAGAATGATTAACTCTAATTTTGTGCCAAGTAAGCCAGAGCATGATATTCGAGGCAAGATGATTTCTGTGGCTTCAGGTGTTGGTAATATTGGTCAGTATAATGTTGTTGTTATCAACCGCGGCGAGCGTGATGGTATTAAGGAAGGTAATGTACTCGCAGTATACAAGAGAGGCGGCTTGGTTCGTGATCCTTACACCAAAGAAAAGATTGAGTTACCTTCACAGCGTGCAGGTTTGTTAATGGTGTTTAGAGTCTTTGAGAAATTGAGCTACGGCTTGGTTTTGAAAGCAACACGCCCACTTGCTGTGATGGACGAGGTTCGTACGCCTTGATTTGAACCTGAGCCTTGAATTAGCGAGGCTGTAAAGATTAAAGTAAACTGAAGGCAGCTTAAGGATTAAGCTGCCTTTTTTGTTGGGCGATTGCTTGGCAAAGTATACCTAGGCCCGGAATAGGGCATTCTGCTAATAAATCGATTAAGGATGATCGTATGGCTATTTCTTCAAGTTGCGAATACATCGCACAACTTTCTGCAGTCAAAGGCTTGGGCCTGAAGACTTTTTATCACCTTTATTCTCACTTTGGGAGCGTTGACGCGCTTACGAAAGCTGACTACGAGGCTTTATGCTCAAGCGGTCTTAAACCAGTGATGGCACGAGCCCTGGTCAACATTAATGAAGCTGCATTATCCCAGGCGCTTCCACGTTCGACCGAGACGTTGATGGAGTGGTCGGAACCTGCGCGACAGCATATATTAAGTATTGAGGATGCAGGCTATCCGTCTTTATTAAAGGAAGTATTTTGTCCGCCGCCTATGATCTATCTGAAAGGCTGTCTGGAGTCTTTATTGTTGCCTGCCTTAGCCGTTGTGGGTAGCAGAAAACCAAGTATGGCCGGGAAACAGCATGCCTATTCTTTTGCCTATGAGTTGAGCCTTCAGGGCCAGAATGTCGTTAGTGGTTTGGCTTTGGGGGTTGATACTTTGGCCCATCGAGGAGCCTTGGAAGCAAGTGGCATTACCTGTGCGGTTTTGGGGACGGGCTTAGATCTTGTTTACCCAAGGCAAAATCAAAAACTAGCAGAGCAAATTATGGATCGAGGAGTGCTGGTGTCGGAAATGGCTTTAGGGTCTCTGCCTGTGCCTGCAAATTTTCCGCGACGAAATCGTTTGATTTCGGGGCTTTCTCAGGGTTCATTGATTGTTGAAGCTGGCCTGAAAAGCGGATCATTAATCACTGCGAATTATGCGATAGAACAGAATCGGGAGGTATATGTCATTCCAGGGCCTATTGATAGTGAAGTGGCTGCCGGATGCAACGATCTGATTAAACAGGGAGCGCAGCTGGTGACATGTGTCGAGGATATTCTAGCTTTTCCTTGTCGGGACTCTTGTATGACGGTAGCGTCTTCCGCCAATAACTCAAAGCGTGAGAGTCCGATTGGGCGCAGTACAAGCGCTATAGTGGGCAAGGCTGAGGGTCATGCAGCTGAAACTCAGTTGTCACATGAACTTTTGCCCGATGAAGGAAAGCTATTACCTCTGATTGATTTTCAGTGTACCTCCTTTGACGTTCTAGCTAGCGAGAGCCAACTGGAAGCTGGCGTGCTATTGCAAAACCTGGTGAGCTTGGAGCTAAAAGGTTTAATTTCTAATGTGCCAGGTGGCTATCAGCGTGTGAAATCAGTAAACTCAGCCCAATAATTATGGTCACTTGTCTAAAGTGCTTTTTGAAGTGTAAATAGCGTCGATAGGAAGAGAGGTTTGGGTGTCGCTAAGTCGTTTATCTGAATGGCAGGTTCAGTTTGCTGCTAATATTCTCAAGGGTGGTGGAGTGATTGCACATCCGACCGAGGCGGTTTGGGGCTTGGCTTGTCATCCAGACAACAAGCAAGCCGTTTATAAGATCCTGGACTTGAAAACCAGACCCGTTGAAAAAGGCTTGATCTTGGTTTCAGGAGAGGCTTGTTATTTTGACGTTTTACTTAAGGATTTGCCCGAGGCACTTCAGCGTAAGTTTCTAGCGCCGGTTACGAGGCCGACTACTTGGTTGGTGCCAGATGAAGCCAACAGAGTGCCTTCATATATCAAGGGGCGGTTTTCAAGCGTTGCCTTGCGTCTTAGTACGCACCCTTTAATTGTTGAGCTTAGTCGACGAGTCGGAGCACCTCTGGTGTCTACTTCGGCTAATCCTTCTGGCAAGCATCCGGCAATGAACCTACGTGAAGCACGAGACTACTTTAGGGGGAGAGTTGATTATCTTCTGCCTGGCCGCCTTGGCGGCTTCGATAAACCTTCAGAAATTAGAGACCTGGTAAGCGGAGAGTCGCTACGGGTCTAGCGTTGGATAAACTCAGCGCATACAGAATAAATATTAGGAGTGAGTGCATGTTAGAACAGGTCAAAGCTTATTTGCTCGGTTTGCAAGATAGTATTTGTGAAGGGCTGGAGCAAAGTGATGGTCAGGCGCGCTTTGTAGAGGATGCCTGGGAGCGCCCTCAAGGTGGCGGTGGTCGAACTCGAGTGATTAAAGATGGGGCTGTTTTCGAGAAAGGGGGTGTTAACTTCTCTCATGTTTACGGGGACTCATTGCCGCCTTCGGCAACTAGTGCCAGACCTGAGTTGGCAGGTCGTCGCTTTCAGGCGATGGGTGTGTCTTTGGTTATGCACCCTCATAACCCCTATGTACCGACCTCTCATGCCAATGTTCGCTTCTTTATTGCGGAAAAGGACGGTGCTGAACCCATTTGGTGGTTCGGTGGTGGTTATGATTTAACGCCTTACTATGGTTTTGTAGAAGATTGCCAGCAATGGCATCAAGTTGCAGCGGAAGCTTGTGCGCCTTTTGGTGAAGAGGTTTACCCTAAGTATAAAAAGTGGTGCGATGAGTACTTTTACCTGAAACATCGGGACGAAGCGCGCGGAGTTGGCGGCTTATTCTTTGATGACTTGAATGAATGGGGCTTCGAAAAGAGCTTCGAATTTATGCAGGCCGTGGGCAATTCCTATGTGAAGGCGTATCGCCCGATCATCGAACGGCGCAAAGATAGCGAGTATGGCGAAAGGGAGCGACAGTTCCAATTGCATCGTCGTGGCCGTTATGTTGAGTTTAATCTAGTATTTGATCGCGGTACCCTATTTGGCCTCCAGTCTGGAGGGCGCACTGAGTCGATACTTATGTCGATGCCTCCGCTGGTCAGTTGGGATTACAACTATCAGACTAAAGCAGGTTCAAGAGAAGCTGAACTGACCGAGCGCTTTTTGCCGCATCAGGACTGGATCTGATAGTCTTCAGGGAGTAAGGAAAAATACATGTCAGATAAATATGCCGTTGTTGGTAACCCCGTTTCTCATAGTAAGTCTCCATTGATTCATAGTATGTTTGCCACGCAGACGAAGCAGGCACTTACTTACGATAAAATTGAAGCGCCAGTCGATGATTTTACATCAGTGGTCAAAGGCTTTTTTGCTCAGACAGAAGGAAAAGGCCTTAACGTTACCGTGCCTTTCAAAGAGCAAGCTTGGGACATGTGTGACAAGCGTAGCCTTGGTGCTGAAAAGGCTGGTGCTGTAAATACTTTGTACCTTGATGAGCAAGGCTTGCTTTGCGGTGACAATACAGATGGTTTGGGTTTAGTGTCCGACATTCAGGGGCATGGAATTAGCCTAAGTGGAAAAAAAATACTGATTTTAGGGGCAGGTGGTGCTGTAAGAGGCGTATTGCAGCCTATACTTGAAGAAAAGCCAAGCAAGGTTGTGGTGGCCAATAGAACCGTTAGTAAAGCGGATGCTTTGGTAGACTTGTTTCAAGATCAGGGGAGTATTGAAAGTTCGAGCTTTGAAGCCTTGAACGAAGCTTTTGACTTGGTGATTAATGGTACCTCGGCCAGTTTATCGGGTTCCTTGCCACCAATTTCGAAATCGATTATCGGTGCTGCGACGGTTGCCTACGACATGATGTACGGCTCAGAGCAGACTGTCTTTAATCGGTGGGCTGAAGAGGCAGGGGCATCCCAGACAATTGATGGTCTCGGGATGTTGGTCGGGCAGGCGGCAGAAGCTTTTCGTGTTTGGCGAGGCATTTTGCCCGAAACCTCTGAGGTCATGGCTAGGATTAGGGAAGAAAGCTGAGCGCTTGCTATAAAGTAAGGCTTGCAAGTGGCCGATAGGTAATAAGAA
>NZ_LWFE01001301.1:0-1333 GCF_001635675.1 Oleiphilus sp. HI0061
CAAGAGGGTATCCAAGGTACTCAAATCCAGCTTCGTTTCTCACCCAGTTACCTCAGAGAAAGTGATGAAAGTAAAGTTATCATACGCTCGTAACACGCAAATCACATTTCTCCCATTTGAGCGGTGACCTTACTTGGCATCGTTCTGCACACCAACTAACATAGAACGCTTCACTCTAATCGCTTAAAAGACCAATAATAACGATGACAAGCCATTACGAAAAAAGCGTTGAAGAGCTTCAGCTCGAATATGCAAACAAGCGTCGCTTCCCCTTCATAAAGTTTTCTCAGTCACTTGAAAGTGAGTTCAGGGAATATCGACACCAACGCTTACTAGAACGAATTCCTGCAATTGGAGTTGCCGCATTATTCATTTTTTTCTTATTTGCTTTACTAGATATCTACACGCTCCCCGAGTCTGTCTACGTCGTCACAACCTGTATTCGTCTGTTTATAGTTTGCCCTCTCATCGCTATAACAATGATCGCCGCCCGAATGAATTGGTCGATACGCGCGTATTCAAGTCTGTATATGAGTGCCTACATAGTCTCTGGCTTAAGTATCGTTGCTATTATGTACACTACACGAATTAATGATGCGCAAATGCCTTACGACGGTGTGTTGCTGCTCTTGGTTTTTGGCTATTTCCTAATGGGCTCGCCGTATACTTTGGCCACATTAGGTGGAGTGATCGTATCGCTGGGCTATTTTACCCTTGAGCTCAATCTGAACTCTCCCAGCCATATTATCAGCTCAAATGCTGCGTTTATTATTACACTCAATTTTATGGGGGCGATTGGCAGCTACATGCAAGAACGATCACGGCGTAGCCTCTTTCTCAATAAGAAGCTGGTTGAACTTGCAAAGTCTAGAGACCAGCAAGAAATATCCTCACGTACGAGGCTGTTAGCCACCGCCAGTCATGACTTGAGACAGCCTCTACACGCTATGAACTTACTTATTGAGACCTTAGAAAACCAGCTTCCCAAGGGAGATTCTTTAGCCTTAACACAAAAACTTAAGCTCGCCATTAATCAACTAAGCCAGTTACTTAGCTCTTTACTCAATATCTCAAGGTTAAATGCCGGCATTGTTGAAGCAAAGAATACAAACTTTGATCTTTCAAGTTTGATCGGCTCACTAATTCCCGAGCAAAACATTCGTGCGGAAGAGCTTGGTATGACGATTCGCACCGAAGGCCCCTCACCTTGTATTGTAAAAAGTGACCCAATCTTAGTCGAGAGAATATTTCGAAACCTTTGCGAAAATGCATTTAAGCATGCCGATGCAACCGGAGTAAAAGTCAATTGGTACAAAGAAGGCAAAACTATCTT
>NZ_LWFE01001302.1:0-1784 GCF_001635675.1 Oleiphilus sp. HI0061
TGACTTTTGCAATCGGCTGGTTAGACATGCGTTCATAGTTCAAAAAGCTATCACAAGTAATCCATAAGCTGGTTTGCGAGTCTTTATCGTGCTTTTTAAACCAGGCATCATGACCCCGGTGACCTGGTGGAATCAGTACAGAGTAATTAAATGGCAGTGGCGGTAACTCACTTTCCAGTGCAGTGATATCGCTTTCTGAACTAGCTACCCCTTGTTTAACTAAACGCTTGATCGCCCCTTTACTTGCATACAAGCGATGTTTCGGAAAAGCATCTCGCCAGGCTTGAACGCCCATATAGTGAAAACTGTTTGGCATCACCAGGTGCATGCAGAGCTCTTCATTTAGCCATTCTTTGGGAAAGGCATCGATCAAAGATTTACCAGGGCTGATAATCACGATGTCTGAATCACTTGTTTTGATCGCGATAGAGTTTGAAACAAAGTTTGGCACAATATACTGACCAACTCTGATTTCCGGGTGTTTTTCAATCTCGTGCCATAAATTCTTTTGCATCTGGCCGTGTTCCTTAGTCTAAAGAGAAGCGAATTGGCGAACATAATATGAACTAAACGGAGCATAGTAAATAACGATCTAAGCAACCCGCTACTTCGCTAAAGCCCTATCAGGCGATATGCGGTTCTTCTAACAATAAATTGATATAGATCAAGACGATGTTTTGTTGTACTCGAATGGACTTGCTAGACTCGAAATAACGATGAAAGTTTTGTCTGGCAATTGACTAACTGAAGGAAAGGTTTATGAGCGATAAAAAAGTTGCGGTGGTGTTGTCTGGCTGTGGTGTATTCGATGGCTCTGAAATATATGAAGCAACACTGACATTGTTGGCACTTGATCGAGCAGGGGTTGCGTATCAGTGTATGGCTCCGAATATTGATCAGATGCATGTGCTTAATCACATGACGGGTAAAGAGATGAATGAGACTCGGAATGTACTCGTTGAGTCTGCACGCCTGGCTCGCGGAGATATCATCGACCTGTCAGAGGCTAAACCTGAAGATTATGCAGGGCTTATTTTCCCCGGAGGCTTTGGCGCGGCTAAAAATCTATCCAACTTTGCGGTAGCGGGTACCGATATGGAGGTTAATTCGCAAGTCGCTGAGTTTGCTCAGGCCTTTCACCGTCAACAAAAAGTAATTGGGCTTGTGTGTATTGCGCCGGCATTGGCGCCGAAGCTGATTGGCCACGGAGTGAAGTGTACAATCGGAAATGATGCCGATACCTCTGAGGCAATCACTGCTATGGGTGGAGAGCATCAAACCTGCGCCGTTGATGATTGCGTTATTGATGAGGCCAATAATACTGTGTCCACTCCTGCCTATATGCTGGCGAGCCGGATTAGTCAGGCAGCTTCAGGTATAGAGAAGCTGGTTTCTATAGTCATACAGCGTTTGTAGCTTTAGCGTGATTGAAAGACTCTTGCAAGCTCGGGCATGAGTCGTTAATGTTGCTCATAGAAATTGAGTCTGAGACCATTATCGAACCAAAGAGAGAAAACACGTGAGTAGTAAGTTTGTTATTCCTGAGCCGAGTTACCAAGTCATCCACCGTGAAGATATGGGTGCAAAAGTCTATGCTGCGGTGAACACGACACTGGCCACTTTTGAGGACGAGCCGCGTAAACTCTATGCTTGGCAGTTATCACTGATTCTTAAATTAGACACCGAAGATGAACAAGGCTTGACACTTCCAGAGGAAGCAAAAGAAATTGAGCCTTTTTGCCAGCAATTGGACGTTGACCTTCGAGCCGGCGGGAATGCTGTGC
>NZ_LWFE01001303.1:0-1985 GCF_001635675.1 Oleiphilus sp. HI0061
TATCATGATTGACACTCCTTCCTATCTGCAAGATGCTAAAGACCTTCTCGGCAAAGATGGCTTCGCGAGCGGCGATGTGTGGTACCACGGTACTTCGTCTGCGCTGGTTACCTCTATTAATGGTGCGGGGCTTAAGCGTTCGGGTGATAAGGTTATGAATCAGGCTGCTAAGAAGACTATGGCAACGATTGGTAATAACTACACCGAGACACATGATCCGGTATTCCTAACACAGAGTAAGGAGCTTGCGTTTTATTGGGCTCAGCAGGCGGTTAGAAGTCGTAGTGTGCGAGTCGAGGGTGATGAGTCGCCAGTTGTTTACGAAGTTAAGCTGCCAGGTGATCTGCTTTCTAAAGTTAGGCCGGATGTTGGCGCTGCAAGTCTTTTGATGGTAAAGGAGGGAGAGCATTATATGGCGTTTTTGGCTGCACTTTATCAAGATAATGAGGCGGGCGCGTTAGATATAAACCTAATGAAAGCTGATCGTAATGAATATCTAAATAAGCTGGGTATGGCTTATATTGATCAAGATATATCACCTGGGTACGTAAAGCTTTTGTCTGAAGGGTAATACCTATAAAAACTTAAATTAATCGTGAAAACATAGTACAAATTCTCTCAGGAAGGCCTATAATTTAGTGTAAATAAAGCTGACACTATTCACTGAGTTTAGGCATTCCTTCGCATGGCAGTAAAAAAGATCCCTATATCCTTACTTAAGGTTGGTATGTATATTACCCAGCTCGATATATCGTGGATTGACAGCCCCTTCATGTATCACCACTTGAAGATAAAAAATGCCGCTCAAATTGATAAGCTGCTCAAGGCGGGTGTCAAGCAGCTCTCGATTGATACCTCAAAGGGTGTTGATGTAGAAACGCCAGCTGATGTTATTCGTGATAAGTCCTCACAAGAGACTGATAAATCACAAGAAGATCAGGCTGCGAAAGATAAGCCAGTTTCAGAAGCAAGTGCTAAGGAAAAATTGCCTGAGCGTACGTCTATTGGTCAGGAGCTTGGTGTTGCTAAAGAGTTAAAGGGCAAAGTTGAGAAGCTGGCAGATGAGATCAATGAAGCTCTCAAAAACGATAAAGTGGTTGATGCTCGGCAGGTTTCGCCTTTAATTGACGCTACGCTGTCTAGTCTACAGCGGAATAACCAAGCACTCGCTATCCTTATCAATATTCAGCGTAAAGATGCTTCGCTCGCAAATCATACTTTCGCTTCATTTAGTTTAGTCTTAAGTATATCTATCAAGCTCAGCTTAGGTGACGATGCACAACAGGCGCTCGCTTTAGCCGCATTTTTTCACGATACGGGTTGGCTAAAACTGCCTATGCATTTGCTTGGTAAGGCATCACCTTATACGGCGAGTGAAAAGAAGTTAATTTATCAGCATGTCTCGATAGGCTTACGGTCGTTAAAACAAAACTGTGAGCTCAGTTCAATCGTAATGCGCATTATTACCGAGCATCATGAGCACCTGGATGGAAGCGGTTACCCTTCTGGACTTAAGTCTGATCAGATACATCCTTTAAGTAAGGTTTTCGCAGTGGTTGTCAGGTATGATGAGTTAGTCCACGGCTTGCTTGATAGGCCTGCGGTAACACCTCATGGCGCTCTTGCTAATCTATATAAAGAGGCCAAAAATGAAAAACTTGATGAGCCTTCCGTGTCAGCGCTGATTAGTCTATTGAGTGTTTATCCGGTGGGTAGTGCTGTCCAGCTAAGCAACAAAGAAAAAGGTATTGTTCTTGAGATCGATGCCGATCAACCAAAATTACCTGTCGTAAAGGTTGTTTACGATATGGCAGGGATGGCGCATATTAAGCCCAAGGTGATTAACCTTGCAAAAATCAAGACAGATAAAGAGCTGTCGATTACTTCTGTCTTGGATCTAACCGTCCCAGGCGCTGACCCTGCACAGTTATTGCGAGTAGACCTTTCGTGAGTCCTTCTTTTGATATCACTTCTATTACCTTGGA
>NZ_LWFE01001304.1:0-6133 GCF_001635675.1 Oleiphilus sp. HI0061
GTCAGCTGTAATGGTCGTTTCCAAGTGAGTGACCTGAGCGCATTCTTGCCGCGTCACAATATCTTTGAGCATTCGCTTAGCAAGACCTTGACCGCGAGCACGCTCATCAACGGCGACCTGCCAAATAAATAAAGTGTCTTGCCGGTCGGGAATGACATAGCCGGATATAAAGCCAAGTGTCTTGTCATCGTCTATCGCTATCACTGAGGTGCTAGCGAAATGACTGCACTGCAGCAAGTTGCAGTACGCTGAGTTAGTGTCCAGAGGTGGGCATCGGTCTATGAGCGCAAATACTGATCGGCCATCAGTATCTAGCGGTCTTCTAAGTGTGGTTTGATTCATAATTTATTATTTTAGATGTCTAAACATTTATTTTTAGACATCTATGTATAACTTGCCTGTATTTATGCTACTTTTTACTAGCTGTTACAATTTTATGCGCCTTAAAGCCTTATATTTTCACTAATATGAGCGATTTAATGCAAAAAGTATTTTGAGATCTAAATATAGTACACTAAATATAATAATACTAAAACCTGCGAAAGAATTTGGAAGGAATATGCCAGCTGATTCAGCCATACAATATGTAAGCTTCTCTCTTGCTGAAGAAACGTATGCATATGAGGTTAAGCTGGTCAGAGAGATAATTACCTATCGAGAACCAACCCCTGTTCCTGGGTCAAACCCCGAAATAGCAGGCATCTTAAATGTTCGCGGTGAAATCGTTCCGGTACTTTCTGCTGAGAAACATATACAGGTAAGCACTGCAGAAGCCCATCAAAGAATTCTCATTCTAGACTCAAGCCGTGGCGCCGCTGGAATAGCCGTCGAGCACGTGGGCGAAATCTTTCTAGTTGAGCCAAGCAAAATCAATATCGAAGCAGATTCCTCAAAAAATGTTGTAGGAACAGTCTTGCATAGGGATAATCTAGTTATCTTATTAGAGGGGCTTTGAGAGACCTCTGCTACTTAATACCAAGTTTATGAGGACTGTCCATTGGATCATATCGAAGAAGTTTTGGTTTCCCTTCGTCGCGTTATTCGGGCGACAGACCTCCACTCCAAACATTTAGCCAAAACAACCGGGCTAACAGCACCACAGATTCTCTTGCTGCAAACGATAAGAAATAAGGGCGAAGTGAGCATTGGTGAACTGGCACATGACATGAGCTTGAGCCAAGCTACCGTCACAACCATTCTTGACCGCTTGGAAAAGCGCGAATTTGTCTATCGAGAAAGGTCCAAGGAAGATAAGCGTAAGGTCCACGCCTACTTAACCGATGCGGGCTTAGAAGTTTTAAAGGATGCCCCCACCCCTCTCCAGGACCAATTTGCCAAACAATTTAATGACCTTCAGGAGTGGGAGCAAACGATGATTATTTCAAGTCTGCAACGCGTTGCCCAAATGATGGATGCACAGCATATTGATGCGTCTCCTGTCTTGGATGTCGGCGTGCTCGATAGGCAGGACATGGCTGGAAACTCGCCTGATGCCTATGAAGGAAAGTGATCACCTAAACGCATGTTTGGCTATGTCATGCCCTGCATTGTAATCTGTAGCGTCTATGAACTTACCGTCCAGCTACTTCGCCGACTTAACGGGAACGATTACCTACAATCATACCCGGTGCATATTTCTCAAGCCAATAACGAATTCGTCGAACCAAATTTTTCTGTGGCCCTTCAGATAAATTAAACGCATAGTCCACTTGCATATAGTTAATTGCGCCAGCCACGTTTGCCGATGCCAAGCGCGCTTTGACAGAACTTTCATCTTCCACCGAATTAACCATCTCCAAGACGGGTGGCTGGAAGTTTTGCCCTAAATGCTCTGCCAGATCGACTTGTAAAGGTTCATCAAACTCAGGGTCAACCAGTACCAGAGCAAAGCCTTTATTACTAAATGTCCCCTGCTTTTGCTTGAGATACTCAAAGGCAATGTTGGCTGAAGCGCGATAGGCTAACAAAACAATATTCTGATAGCCTTGCTGCTGTAAGTACGAAATACCAGCGTTCACGTGCGCAAGCGCTTTGTCTTGGTAGGGAATTGCTTTTAGCTGCTTTTCTTTATCGGCAAGGTCTATATCAACAGGTTTATCTGGATCAGAACTGTCTTCGGTAACTGCATCGTCTTTGTCTGCCGCTTGCTCACTTTTTTCCGCCTCACCATCTGACTTATCTTTTCCACTATCCTCGTTTTTGGCTGTCTTGTTGTTTAATGCTTCTGCCAAAGCAGGGCTTAGTTCAAGCTCATCAAATTTCTTTACTGGTAAAGCTCGCTCTGGGACTTTGTCTATGGAAGCGCCTGGTAATGAGAGCGCCAAGGTATACCAACCCGCCTCTGGAAGCCCACTGCGTACAGGCCTTATTACTTGAGGCCAGTCCGCATGCTGGCCGATACCAGGAACCAATAAAACAGCACCATGTTGTTGCGGCTTTTGAGAAGGTCTTTGTAAAGCCAGAACCTGAACACTTCCAGCAGAAGAACCACCTTCAGGTATGGGGTACTCAACATCCAGCCAAACTACTTCTTTTTGCCTCAATTCCGATATCAGGGCTTGCTGAGTCACCTTATCTAGATCTATATGTCCAACTCTAAGCGCCTCACTCTTGGTTTCACTTTCTTCTTTGCCTTCAGAGGCGTCAGGTGCATCTTCCGCCAGCACCATGCTAGAACTGAATATAAGAGTAACAAGAGCAAGGCAAAACCATTTCATATAAAAACTCATCTTAGTGACACTCGGAGGCACAAACCTATCATCAATAGGCTTAACACTTTACTTATCGGCAACTAAACTATTCGCACCAGCGCTTCTACGTTAGAATAGCGCAAATTATTAATTCCGAGGAAACCATGAGCCAATTTTTGATCGCCCCCTCTATTCTTTCTGCCGACTTTGCACGCCTAGGTGAAGAAGTCGAGAATGTTCTCGAAGCCGGTGCTGATATCGTTCACTTCGATGTGATGGATAATCATTATGTCCCTAACCTGACAATTGGCCCAATGGTTTGTGAGGCGCTTCGAAAGCACGGCGTGACAGCTCCAATTGATGCTCACCTAATGGTGAAGCCAGTCGATGATATGATCAAAAGCTTTATCGATGCTGGTGCGACCTATATCACCTTTCATCCAGAGGCTTCTGAGCATATTGATCGCTCATTACAACTCATCAAAGATGGTGGCTGCAAGGCGGGCTTAGTTTTTAACCCGGCTACCCCCTTACACTACCTTGACCATACCCTTGACCAGCTCGATATGGTTTTGCTCATGTCCGTTAACCCCGGATTTGGCGGCCAAAAGTTTATTCCTGGTACACTCGATAAACTTCGACAAGCACGCAAGTTGATTAATGATTCAGGTAAAGATATCCGATTGGAAATTGACGGTGGCGTCAATATCAACAATATAGCCGAGATAGCACAAGCTGGTGCCGACACTTTTGTTGCCGGCTCAGCCATATTCAATACCGATGACTATCAGGCAACCATCGCAGCAATGAGAGCCAAGTTAGCTGGCATTTCCTAGCCCAAACGTCATCCAAGGCGCTCAGCTTGTTGCAAAACCGAGCGCCTACTTCCCCTAACTTCGCATTTTAGCGCCCCGGCGTATTTGACCAAGTAAGAGTAACCCCAAGCCCAGCAGGCTTAAGCTGGCAGGTTCTGGTACCGATACCACATCAGGGTTTGAACCCGGCTCAGTGAATGTCGGAATATCTGGTACGACAGGACCAGAAACAATAGGCGCCTGATAAAGTTGATCGGTATTAAAAGCCCCTTGGGAAGCTTGCCCCAAGACCCAAGCAAACGCTTCAGAGCTTTCTCCTGTGCCACTTAACTGTATTGAGCTACCCAAAGCCGTAGACGGTGACTCTACAACGCCAACATCGATACTTGTGGCGCCCAAAGCTGAACCATTTGTTGCGACAAGGGAGCCTTCGTAGCTAATAAACTGTACTAAGTCGCCCAGATTATTTACCAAGGCAATACCATCATTGCCACCATTTTGCAGACCACCAGAGCCGGTAAAGGCTAACACACCATAGCCTGCCTGCTGATCGGAAAAACTACCAGATAAGTCCCATGACATATAACGTCGGCCATTATTGCCATTATAAAACTCGAGTTGCCAACCAAGTAAGTCTGTACCACTTAAGCCTGCTATTTCAACAAACTCATTTTGATCAGCCCCCTGATTATCATAGTGAAACTCATTGATATAAACAGGTAAAGCTTGAAGTGATGAGGAAGCCAATAACACAGATAGCGCCATCGTTGGGCGCTTAAGAAAGTTCTTCATTTTTAAGTCCTTTTAAAAAGTATAGAAATAGATTCTGCAAACATCCTGTTCGCATTGAGCTAAGGATTCCTAGCCCTCAATTAATATACCTGTCTTAGCAAAAAAATGTAGTCTTTTTTAGCTTAAGCAGCTGCCTTGGCTAAAATTGCTATATTTAAAGCTATGAGAGTCTCAAATAGCGAGCTAGCATGCACCCTGAGCTATTGATTCACTCACAGGCCTGAGGTAATCTGTAGGCCGTTTTATACCTATTAATTGATTAGAGTAGAGAGACTGTTCAGTGTCTACATCCGTTCATAATTTCGCAGCCCTTCGTGCGCTGCTTCCCTGCCGCTGGCGAAGCTAGCTAATTGAGCACGCGCTCGTTCAATATTTGCAGCTCCTGCGCTGTATACCGCTTCGTTTTAATTAATAGATTATGAATTTAGTTAGGAACACCCTATGACACCTGAGCATTTTTCACAACTAGCGGCTCAAGGCTACAATCGCATTCCTGTCACGCGTGAAGTCTTGGCTGACCTCGATACGCCCTTAAGTACTTATCTTAAACTCGCTAACGGCACCTATTCTTATTTACTAGAGTCTGTTCATGGTGGCGAGAAATGGGGCCGATACTCCATCATCGGTTTGCCTTGTACGCAAGTACTTAGAATTTCTGGCTCCACAGCCACACTCGAGCAAGATGGCGAAATCATCGAGCGACACGAGTGCAGTGACCCTTTAGCTTTTGTTGAGGAATTCCAAACGCGTTTCAAGGTGCCCGAAATAGAAGGCTTACCACGCTTCAATGGCGGTTTGGTTGGCTACTTTGGTTATGACACCGTTCGATACATTGAACCAAAGCTTGCTGACAGCTGTCCTGAAGATCCTTTGGGTACACCTGATATCTTGCTTATGGTGTCTGACCAGCTGGTTGTATTCGATAACCTAAGTGGCAAGTTGATACTTATTCATCATGCAGACCCTGCCACTGAAGATGCTTATCAAATAGCTCAGTCGGTACTGGATTTATTGGTTCATCGTTTACGGAATAATACCTGCGCGGAGCCGGCTCAAGAAGCCACACAAACTGACATAAAAGAAAGCGACTTTATATCTGGATTTTCTGAAGACAAGTTTAAAGACGCTGTCGATACCATTAAGGAATACGTACTCTCTGGTGACGTGATGCAAACGGTGATTTCACAGCGCATGTCGATTCCGTTTACTGCTGAGCCTTTGAATCTGTATCGCTCCTTACGCTGTTTGAATCCTTCTCCCTATATGTACTTTTTGAACTTGGGCGAGTTTCATATTGTCGGCTCATCACCTGAAATACTTGCGCGCGTAGAAGAGGGTGAAGTTACTGTTCGGCCGATTGCTGGTACTCGCAAGCGCGGCATGAATGAAGAAGAAGACTTAGCCTTAGAGAAAGACCTACTCGCAGATCCTAAAGAATGCGCCGAGCATTTGATGCTAATCGATTTAGGACGAAATGATGCTGGCCGCGTTAGTGAAATTGGCAGTGTAGAGCTCACCGATAAAATGGTGATAGAGCGCTACTCTCATGTTATGCACATTGTCTCGAACGTGACCGGCAAGCTAAAACCCGATACCAGTCCGATTGATGTATTACGCGCGACTTTCCCTGCCGGTACTCTAAGTGGTGCCCCGAAAATTCGTGCGATGGAAATCATCGATGAGCTTGAGCCGGTTAAGCGGGGCGTTTATGGCGGCGCTGTTGGTTACCTCTCATGGAATGGCAATATGGACACGGCGATTGCCATTCGCACCGCGGTCATAAAAGACCAGGTATTGCATATTCAAGCCGGTGCGGGAGTCGTTGCAGACTCGGTA
>NZ_LWFE01001305.1:0-870 GCF_001635675.1 Oleiphilus sp. HI0061
AAATCATTTCAGGTAGCGTTACGCCGTTTTCAGAGTTATAGCAGGTTGATGCAGCGAAACGACCGTCGTAGTCGGCATCGGTATTATCAAGGTTGCCATCAACAATGACCTGGAAAGCCATTTCCATCTTCTCAGCGTCAATGACGTTGAACATGGAGAAATATTTACTAGGGTCATCCAAATCACGTCCGTCATTCGGTAATGGAATTTCATATTCACCGTTACAGAATATATATTTGGTATGAGGTACTTTCTGAACCCTTAAACCATGGATCGCCTGTACATTTGGAACGTCGATCATCTTATCGGCTTTCATAATGTCGCAGCGGATACGTGCTACACGAGTATTTGCTTTATCGTTGATGAAAACATACTTACCGTCATAGCGGCCATCTTGCATACTCATATGAGGGTGATGTGCATCACCGTTAAAGTACTTGGCAGATTCACCCATGACTGCTTTACTTTCGTTGGTCTGACCCCAGCCAGTCGCGCTTTCATGGTTGAATACCGGAATACGCATTAGCTCACGCATTGAAGGTAGGCCAAGTATGCGAACTTCACCTGAGTGACCTCCACTCCAAAAGCCGTAATATTCGTCGAGCTCACCTGGCCCTACATGGGCGCTAGCAGCCATTTTCTCGGCCGTTTTTGCCTGAGCAAGTTCTGAAAACATGGATGCGGTAAGTGTTGACGCAGCAACACCTGCACCACCGACTAAAGTGGTTGCACCAATAAATTTACGACGGCTCATGCCTTCTTTTTCAGGACTATCATCGACGTGGCGGTCGACAGGGTTTTCCTTATTTATGTCGGTCATAATGATCTCCAAGTTGTTCCTGGTTGTGATAGAGAACTTCTTACTTCGTT
>NZ_LWFE01001306.1:0-725 GCF_001635675.1 Oleiphilus sp. HI0061
CTTGAATTGATAAATAAACCAACACTCAAGCTTAGCCCTCCTTCAGATCGAACGATACGCCGTTGGCTTAATGAATTAAGTGAGCAAGGCCTGCTTATTAAAACTGGCAGTCGTAAAGGTACACGATATAGTCTTGCTGCACACCAAACGACGCCCAATATGCTTCAGTTTTTGCAGGGACTAGATACAGATATTCAGCTATCTACACTCAAGCAGATTAGAAACCTCTGGACTCATACCTCAACGGCACTAGAAGGCAATACTTTAAGCTTAGGTGATACAAAGTTTATATTGGACGAGGGGTTAACCATTTCAGGTAAACCACTCAAAGAGCACCAGGAAATATATGGCCACGCTAGTGCTATCGAATTGATTTACCAAAACCTTAACCAAGCCTTTACAGCAGAAAGCTGCTTCCAACTTCATTTAGCTATTCAAACAGACCGCGTCACCGACATTTATAAACCGAATGGAGCCTGGAAAGTTGAAATGAACGGTACCTATGCAGTTAATAAGAAAAACCAACAAGTATTTATCGAATATGCCCACCCCTTACATACAGAAAAGTTAATGGCTCTTTTTATCGAAGAGCTCAACTCATTATGCAAGCAAACTCTCAACCTTAAGGACGGAATCAAAGCCTACGCGAAGATTCACATGGGCTTTGTACATATCCACCCCTTCTGGGACGGAAACGGACGCCTTGCGCGATTAATTGCAAACAT
>NZ_LWFE01001307.1:0-2155 GCF_001635675.1 Oleiphilus sp. HI0061
TTCTGAGTTCTTAACAATAAATTAAGAGCATAAGGTCAAAAGACTAAAAGCAAAAATCATATAACCAGGCCATCTTTCGGATCTTCGTTTTCTGTCACCGTTTATGCAAAGAAACGCATAAACGTCGCCATAAAACTCATCCCGCAAATGGCGGCGTTATATTTCAGGGAGAATTCAGTGCACGATTTTGTAGGCCGATGGAAAATTAAGTTAATGACAACTTGGCCTCAAGACTACGTTGACCTCGATGAACCCGGTTATTTTGAGTTTACTGAAGATGGATTAGGCCAGTTCGTTTTTGGTGCTGTAAAAGGGTGGCTCGATGTTAGGGTATCTCACCGAACACCTTATCTTGAGTTTAGCTGGCAAGGCACTTGCGAGGGTGATGACCTTTGTGGTCGGGGTAAAATTGAATTTCCTACTCCTTTACAAGGTGACGGTGAAATTTATATTCATTGTGGTGACGAGTCAGGGTTCATCATTGAAAGAAAAATATAACCAGGCCAGCCAACATCGCCCACAAAGGGCCGTGGGCTGGACTCGCTTCGCTCGCCGTTGCTGGCGGCGTTAAAATTTCTAAGCAACGTACTCTCTGGCAGATATCGCTATGTCTGGAAATTGCTTTAGTATTTTTTTGTCAGCAGTCACTAGTTTGCAGTTTTGGCTCTTTGCCAAGCAAATAAACTCAGAGTCATAAGCAGAACAACCTGATTCATTTGCAGTATTTAATACTTCGAAAGAATTTACGGTATATTCATTGTCTTTGAGTAAATTCTCAGCTTGTTGTTGTATTTCTAAGGCATCCTCCATAGAAATAAGCTCTTTTCTAAGGTACAAAGCTAAGATGTTTCGTAACTCACTGCGCCATAATATAGGGGCAATCCAATCTGGGTCTTTCAATAGCAAGGCTTCTACGTATTCGCTATAGTCAGAGGGTAAATATAAGTAAGCTATTGTATTAGTGTCAGCTACAATCATTCTCTGCCTTCAGCTTTGGCTTTAGTTAAATCTTCCTCAGTAACTTTCAAACCTTTTAGTTTTTGCCTCATTGTTCGTGCATTCATTAAAAGTTGGTCTTTATCTATTTTTTGTGGTCTCAAAACCTTCTCTAGGCATACAATAAGCTCACTATTTATACTTCTGTGGTGTGCTTCAGCAGATTGTTTTAGCTGGCTGTATAAAATGTCTGGTATATTCTTCACTGTAATTGCGGGCATAAAAAACACTCATGGTTGCAATATGGTTTCATTATGGTTGCATAAATAAATGATTTTAACAAGCGCCTCCAACGGACAAATTTTTCTGTCACCACTTTTGCGCTGCGCGGCAAAACTGCCGCCAGCAAAATTTGCTCGTTGAGGCGGGCGTTAGGCAATAAAATGAATTTGGAATCTCACACTAAATATTTTCTTACCTTAGACGGTAAGGAATTAGAATTTGAGAACTTCTCCGAGACAAGAGAAGCACTGCGGAATGCGCTAAATTCGAAATCAGGAAAGATATTGCTGGCAGCTGACGATGGTTTAAGGCCTTGGTGGCAAAGATTCATTTTTGGTGCCAGAAACTATATTCGTGTTTACTTCGCTCTAGAATGGAGTGACGAAATATCTGGCCTCATATTTTATGATGAAAATGCTAGTGAATTTCGTGCTTTAAGTGATTCTCGAAATGAAAATATTTCAGTAGCTGATCGAAAGGAAATCTCTTTCGGAGAGAGTGAGCCACTGCACGAAAAGTACTGTATTGCTACAGATATTGCGAAGAGTTCAATTGTTGAGTTTCTAGAAAAAGAAGAGCGTCCTGAGTGGCATAATTACGAATTTGTGCGATGATCTGCCTAACAAAAAGTTGGTGGTTCAGCCCCTGCGGGGCTTGGACGCTTACAGCGCCCCACGACAAAAGCGTTGGTATGACTCCCCACGTCAAGAGGCCCGCACAAAATCCTGCCGGAACCTCGGCCAGAGCCTTTCTTTTTAATTAACATTCTTCCCGTTAGGGAAGCGTCAACGCATCAGATGAAGCAAGTAATTTCGACGGTGATCATGCTGGTATTCGTGGGTTGCTAACGCGACGCGTTAACCTATCCAACCTTACTTATTACGTCGTGGTGCCTGTCTTCAGTCTATGCTCGTGGATCAATGTACTGCTAGCTCAT
>NZ_LWFE01001308.1:0-1155 GCF_001635675.1 Oleiphilus sp. HI0061
GAAGCATTCCGTAATATAGCCGGTAATCAATAATTCCTCCTTTATCTGCAAGACCCTCGTAAAGCTCAAAGGTGTTGTAGGCAAGAGCGGGCATGATCACAATATCAACTTCGCCGGTTTTAAATTTATCTGCAAAGTTTGATAGTGTTACCGTGACAGGTTTGGACTTAGATAAACTTGCAAATTTATACATTTGCGGATCATTATTCAAAATCGCAATCTTTTGACCAGAAAATTCGTCAATTGTGTCAATCGAGCGGTCTTTAACAAAGGCATACATCGAACCAACAGGGAAGGTTGTTACAACCTCATAATTGTTTTCGATCATCAGCTTGCCAGCCCTAGAGCGGCTTAGCGTAGCGATAGCAAGCTCAAGCCCTTTCTCTGAGTTAATTGCTCCAATTGCGTCCATTGTGCCGGCAAACTTAACAAACTGGCGCGACAGGATGCTCGTAAGAACGGCAGCCTCGCAGTTGCCAGCCTTAAATTGCTTAACAACATCGGTTTCTTCGGTGTAGGCGACAAATTTGAGCTTTAATCCCCAGGCTTGAGCTCGTGGAATAACGTCGGAATAAAATGTCATCACTGGGCCACTTCGGCCAACAGGATCCCAAACGCAGAACGTTTTAGATTCTAAAGAAAAAGCAGAGCTACTGAACAGGCTTATCAAGATGCAAAGAAATATAGAGAAGAGCTTCATACAGCACACCTCTGCTGAAGAGCTGGGCGGTATATATATGAATTCATGTGGCTGTTGAAAAAAAGCTGGCCAGTGAAATGACTAAATAGTCGAGTAGTCATTCGTATTCATCCTTGTTTAGAGCGTATTGTGGTGCATTATTTTTTGCTGGCAAAGCCTATCATAGTCCTTGGCTAGATAGGGTGAATCAGATAACAAAAATTATAATTAGGGGCAGAAAGGCTTGAATTGCTATCAACGTCCATGCTTTTGCAATTATATAGAAAATCCAGATGTTTCGTTTTATTGTCGAATTGTAAAATATTGTACAATATATGCTCAATTTACTGGTCGTGTTGATAAAGCTATGTTCTCATCTATATTAATAGAAACATTACGCAACATTGGTTCACGTATTACTCCCGCAGTTTGTTGCAAGCTTTAGACAATCGCTATGGTGATTTAGCTTGTCTTTA
>NZ_LWFE01001309.1:0-1027 GCF_001635675.1 Oleiphilus sp. HI0061
AATGGTAACTGCCTTTCCTTTTCTAAATTTTGCCCATTCTAATTGGCGATTAATAATGCCCTGCTCATCCATTGATAGCATGCCGGTGTGGCCTTGCATCTGGCTGCCTCGAACTTCGTGCAATAGCTGTAGTCTTGGGGCGATATTATAGCTGTCGGCTCCTAGCGCATAAAAGCGGCTATATTGCTCTGTTGACTCGGGGATAGCATGATTTATCTGGCTTTTGATATCTATTGTACTGCTAAGCATCCAGGGCATTTCGATAAACTCGATACCGTCCAGGTCTCTGTTGTCGTTGTTGTCAGATATGTTATGAATTTGAGAGCTGGCGAATACTGGCAGGTCGGCAGCGTAATGGTAGGCAAAGAGAGGTTTGATTTGACGTGCTATTTCGGGTTTGGCAATCATGACAAGTGCGTCGATATCTTGCCTTCTTCTGGGTAAAAACTCGAGCGCTGTGTTAGTGATTTTTCGAATTTTTCGCTTTCGATTCTGGCTGTCCTCAGTGCCGAGGAGGCGGGCGACGCTCGAAGCGAGAGATTTCTGATTTTTGTAAAATACGCTATCGATAACGACCCCGTCTAATGAAGAGAAGCTTTCTACAAAGCTATCGTATATGCGAAAGCCAAGATTATTCTCTGGCAGTATGATGCCGACCCGTTTCAGTGATTTGTCGTGTAGGCGTGTAGCAAGTTGTCTGGCCTCGGTCTCAGGTGCTAGACCAAGTTGGTATAGCTTATCTGAACCTGCGTTAGTCGCTGGAAGATAGTTTAAGGCGAGAGTTGGCGTGCTAATAATATCTAAGGAGTTCAGCGCTTTAAGAGAAGCTTTGTCTAGAGGGCCGATAATTAGGCTGCCTGTCTCAGGTGCTTGATTGTACAGTGACAAAATGTCTTGCGTTGCTGTGTCGAAAAAACGAACTTGTAGTGGTTCGTGGTTTGGGTTTTGTTTATTGCTGGCATAGTGTTGAGCCATGAAACCGTCACGAATAGCTTTTCCAGCCAATTGAAGTGGCCCGCTTAAGGGC
>NZ_LWFE01001310.1:0-2230 GCF_001635675.1 Oleiphilus sp. HI0061
GTAACACGTCCGCCGATGCCTTGATAACTTTCACTTGGCCTTGAGATTAATTCTGTAAGTTTTATATTGTGATTCTGTTTGGCATAGGAGCGAATTTCCTTTGCGAATATTACATCCTCCTCGAAACTATTGCTGTAGATAATATGCATGGTATGAGGGAGATCTTTAGCGATGATATGTTTGATCATACTACGTGCAGGTGCAATCCCGGATCCGCCAGCGAAGAATACTAGATCATTACCATGGAATAGTGGATTATGATGAAAGCTTCCCATTGGGCCGGTGCTAGTAAGCTCTTGACCAGGCTTCAGATCATCAACTAAATAATGGCTAACGAAACCGCTATGAGCCTTTTTAACGGTCAGGTCATAATAGTCTCGTTCAGTGGGAGAGGAAGACATCGCATAAGGTCTGGCAGTTGGCGAACCATTTATCTCAACAAAAACGTTAATATACTGACCTGCTTGAAAAGGGGGAAGGTAACCATCAAGTGCTTTGACACGAATAGTATTCGTGGATGGCGTATCAGTAAAAATATCGGTAACAAGTAAACGAAGGCGTTTAGGATGTAGACTGTCGATAGTCTTTTGCGTAGCACCTTTCTCTTCGCTAAAGTCGCTTCCACTAAGCTCTATCTCGGTTTTCTTTTTTACGGCTTCAACGTAGCCAACGACACCATCTAATACGTTTTGTTCTGCGCTGCGATTTTTATGCATGTTGAGCCTCCGTTTGTGACTTTTTAATTTTACGCAATATACTTTTTGCCGTTGATTCACCGGCCATATAGGTCGGTTGAAAACCTCCTTGCGCTGTCCAACTTCCTGCGGAATACAAACCTTCAATACCACTCAATTGGTCGCGTAATAAGAGAGAATCCTGAATATGTTGTTTAAAGCCATAAATAGCGCCGTCAGGTGAGTTCAAATAACGCATCATAGTTAAAGGAGTCGCTACCTCAGCAACTTCAATATACTGGCTGAGATTTGGGTAAGCCTTTTCAACATGATCAATGAGCTTTTGTGCGTAGTCATACTTTGCTTCAGCATAATCTTCAGGGCTAAGTGCTTGCCATGCTTCGCCGTATTGAAGTGCTACAAGAGTTATGACGCTTTTTCCCTTGGGGGCCAAATCTTCGTCAATGAAGTTGTAGCAGGTGACCATTACCCATTTCGGTGCGGTCATTTTATATAGTTCTGTTTCGTCAATATCCTGGTTGTCACCATCAATTACGAAGGTAGCGGCAGATGTAATACCGATATCCTCTGGCTTACAATCTAAACCTAAATACAAGCAAACAGCAGAAACACCTTTGCGTCTAGATTTAAAATCTTGTTGGATCTGAATAGGTGGCTTTTCAAGATCGAGGAGTTCATTGAAGGTGATCAGTGGGCTGGCGTTCGAAACAACATAATTACAGCTTACGGTTTGGCCATCTTCGAGTGTAATAGCATGAACCTTATTATCAGCGGTATGTATTTTCTTCGCACCACAACTAAACTTTACGCACCCTCCGGCTTCAACAAACGAATCGATAATTGCGCTAGAAACACTCTGAGATCCACCCTTAAAGTGCCAAGGTTTGAAGGTACAATAGGCGAAAAGCATTCCAATAAATTCTGCAAACACTAATTCATTGGTTGGGATACCGACATAACTCCAATAGGGAGTGATCGTATTGATCAGTTCTTTATTGCTGAAGAATTCATTCAATACTTCATCGGTAGTTCTTAAACCGTAGGCAGCAAAGTGTTTACATTGAGACTCTAATAGCTTTTCGTCATTACTACGCCTAACCTGTTGCAAGGCCATGTAATACTCCATAGCAACCTTGCTTCCTAGATCAAAGAAGCGGGTGATAGCATCACTGTCATCAGGAAAATTTTGTTTTAGAACTTTTTGAATGCCTGACCAACTCGCGGGAAGTGTAATATCTTGTTTCCCTGGGACAATTAATCGATATAGCTCCTCTTCCTGAACCAGTTCAACTTTATCGAGTACATCCAAATCCTTGAACATTTTTCTCATAAGGAAAGGTCTGTCTTCTGTCCCAACGCCACTTAACTGATGCAAAGCGACTTCAAATTCGAAATCTCCGCGGACGAAAGATGTACCGCATCCACCCGGAACATTATGGCGCTCAACAAGTAAGGTGTTACATCCATTCTTTTGCAGTGTCGCGGCAGCGGTTAGTCCGCCATTTCCTGCGCCAATCACTACTGCATCATAGTGT
>NZ_LWFE01001311.1:0-8165 GCF_001635675.1 Oleiphilus sp. HI0061
CTTATATTAAAGCATAAGAATTACTAGAGTGCTCAGTTAACCTAATGTTGTATTAATCCCTTAAGTACAGATTGGCTCACCGCCAGTTCGCTTTTCCAGTATCCGCTAAACTTCGGTAAATTGTCGTCTATTTCTTCACTTCTGCTGTGATAAAAAATATGCCCTTGAGCTGCTGGTAGTGCGCCAGGGTCTTCAAAACGGTCAATGGGAATAAAGGCCAGTTTTAAAAAAGGCGCAAGCCTCAAAAAGCCAACTAATGGAGATTGGCAGTTTTGGCATATACCTCTAGTTAGAGCAGGAGGACGACGATATTTTGCAAACAATAGTTGATCAGATTTGTTTAGCTCAACATTTTTTGCATTGACTACGACAAATTCTGCATAAGGCTTGTTATAGATCTCTTGGCAAATAGTGCAATGGCATTTAAAGCGAGAAAAAGGTTGGGCTCTGACGGTGATTTTCGATGTGGTGCATGAACAGCTAGCGGACTGATGGAAGCTCTGTGATGTCATAAAATTTAGCCTGTTAGCTTTTGTTATTGTTAAGGGCAACGCTATCTCGGACTATAACCCAATAATAGTGCGTGTTAGTACTTATACGCAAAGCTATGGTGCATGAGCTTACTGATGTTGAGAGTTATTATTATGTCATTTAATTTAAATTGTTAATAAAATCAATTGGATGAAACTAATTTGTTGTCTTGGCACGGCTAATGCTTTAGTAATAACTGTACAAGGAAGTACGTAATGAAACGATTTCAAAGAGCGAGCCTTAGTAATCAATTATATACCGGATTCGACTCCTTGTTTTCTGCTCAGGCCTTGCAACGAAGCAAATACTTTTAAGTTATTACGATGATTAAACGGAGAATACCGAATGAAGAAATCAGCTGGTAACACACTGTTTGAATTAACTGCAAAAGAAGAAGCCGTTTGTTATGAAGCCTTAGAGGCTTACTTTGAGCAAATGTATTTTGCAAACTGATATTAGCTAAAGAAGTATAAATAGGAGTGAAAAGGGGGAATGCGAAAAAGCATTCCCCCTTTTTTATTTCCACCGGGAACCACAATATGTGGTGATCAAATCTTGAATAATCCCCCAGAATGGCGATAATGGCCGCCTCTTGAATATAAATATTAGATGCACAGTAAGAAACTTTCCTTGCTTTGAATAGCGCAGATGCGCAGCGTGATCCTTCCTTCAGCTATGAGCCAGAATTCATCCCGATTTATGCCCGGTAGTTCGCGTTTGGTGCGTTCTCTATCAGAGATGCTGCAAGTCGAGCCACAGACTCATCCAGAAAATTTTAGCGAGCGCTTATCGCAAAAAATAGACTTCTCGGGCTCGGTAAAATTAAGTGATGCGCAAGGCATGATCAGAATGATTGATCGTCGAGTCGACGCCGGTTTACTGTCGAACGATTCGGACGAATTGGCTGGTCAGGAAGCTTTAGAAAAAAGCCAGCAGGCCTTTGTCAGGGTAAGAAAAGCCATTAGCCAATCTATTGAGTCAGGCTTTGACCCAGATAAAAGTGTCGGCAGAATAAAGCTGCCTGAATGGGATGAAGCGTTTATTAGCGCTATGCGAGAAGGGCAAGTCGATGACAAGTTGCTAGCCAAAGCTGCTGAACCCTTCAGTAAGTTTTATCGTGCTCAGCAGTCTGATATGTCGGCTAAAGTGCAGGGCTTGAGAGTTTATATTAGTGAGGTGTTAGAGAAGCATTCACCAGAGCTTGCGAAGTTAGTGGTGCTCGATAAAGCTCTCGACGAAGCGTTAAGCGTCGCTGCTCGTAAACAGTTTTTATGCGTACCGACGCTACTCGCCACTTACTTTCGCGAGAGCTTTGAAAGGCCTGCCGGTAAAAATGCCGACCTGTTTGAAACGTGTGCCTTGGATGAGAATATTAAGGCCTTTCTAGCAGCTTTAAAGCGCTTGCTGATGGCAGAGCTGGAAGCGCGCTTGCAGCTCGTGCTGGGCTTGATAGAAGCATTAAATGAAACGGTGCAATCGGCAAACTGAGTGCATCGCTATGGACACAATTATGAAATTAGAGGTTACTAGTTGCTTATGAATAAGCTTCTTTTTGGGCTGGCATTTTTATTAGGCGCATTGGCTATCATCGGTATGAGCTGGGTATTCTTGGGTAGTGATACCTTGGCCTTGCTGATTACTGTCGTTATTGGTGTGGTGTTTAGTATTGGCACCCTTGAGCTCTTACGATTTCAGAAGGCGACACAAACACTGTCAGTCGCGCTAAAAGATATTCCAAAATTTGCCGTACAAGCCGAGTCGGATAACGAAAACCAGTTTGACAAATGGCTACTGTCGCTTCACGCCTCGCTGCGTAATGCTGTTCAGCTTAGAATAGAAGGTGAGCGCATTGGTCTACCCGCGCCTGTCGTGACGCCCTACTTAGTCGGCTTACTGGTAATGCTCGGCTTGTTAGGTACTTTTGTCGGAATGGTTGATACCTTGCAGGGTGCTGTCACGGCACTACAAGGAACCACAGAATTAGAGGCAATTCGCACAGGTTTGGCCGCGCCGATCAATGGTTTGGGCTTGGCTTTCGGTACGTCCGTTGCCGGTGTGGCAGCTTCAGCTATGTTGGGCTTGATGTCGACATTGAGTCGTCGTGAACGAGTGATTGCGACACGTGAGCTCGATGCCTGTATCGCGCATGAGTTTAAAGGCTTCTCTCTGGTTCATAACCGCCAAGAAACTTATAAAGCCCTACAAGCACAGGCGCTTGCCTTACCTCAAGTGGCAGATCAGCTTCAAACCATGGCGTTGAATTTGGAGAAAATGGGCTCAAACCTGGGTGAGCAGCTAAACCAGAAGCAAGATAGCTTTCATACTGAGGTGAAACAGAGTTACCAACACTTGGCCGAGACGGTATCAGAAGCCATTTCCAGCAGTGTCAGTACCGTTCAGGCAGGGCTTGCCGATAGTGGTCGTTTGGCAGGTGAAAGTATGCGCCCTGTGTTTGAAAAAAGTATGAGTCGGTTGGTGGAGAAGGTCAGTGATCAGACTTCGAAAAGTCATCAGCAGTTTTCTACGAAAGCTACTGAACACTTGGATTTTCTGAATGGCCGCTTCTCGAAAACGGCAGACGAGGTGGGAAGTGTCTGGCGTAAAGCGCTAGAAGAGCAAGCGCTGAGAAACCAACAAAGTGCCGAGCAGATTAAGCAAACCTTGAGTGAATACAGTGAGCTCTTTGACGCTAAAACGCAGACAATGTTAGAAAGCTTGAACCAGAATTTGGCGCAGCGAGATAGCCAAAATCTCGAAAGTGAAAAAGCTCGACAGACAGTTTGGCAACAGGCGATGATTGATACGCAGACGCAGAGTTCTGCTTCTTTACACAGCGCCTCTCAAGACGTTGCTGACAAGCTAAATCAGCTTACACAAGCTCAGCTTGAAACAAGTTGTCAGGTTGCTGATAAATTTACGGAAATGACAGATCGTTTGGGGGCTATGTCTGAGGGGATCAGTCTTGATTGGCAGAACCGTGCTGACAAAATGTTGGCTCAGCAAGCTGAGCTGGTTGAGAAGCTAAGTGACAGCCAGCAGCTAATGGATGAGCAAACCAAGCAGAAGTCAGAGAAGCTATTGGCTGAACTAGCGGGTCTTTTCGCTGAATCCAATAACTTACTGATCGCACGTCGTGAAGATGAGTCACGTTGGTTGCACGAACTGGATAGTCGAATGAATGGCTTAGCGGCGAGTGTGCGTGAAGAATTGAGCAGCTTGCGAGATGAAGAGGCAGGTCGTGCAAACGCTGCTGCCGAGACGATGAATAAGCTACAACAAAGCTTATCGCAGCAAGTTGCCCAATTGTCAGAAACGATTGAGAAACCCATGACAGAGCTGATTGAAACCGCGTCTGAAACACCAAAGGTTGCTGCGGAGGTAATCTCCAAGTTACGTGAAGAAATCAGTAACAACATGGAGCGTGACAACCACTTGTTAGAAGAGCGTCAGCGAATTATGGCTGAGCTTGATGGCTTGTCAGGCTCCTTATCCGAGTCATCCAGCCAGCAAAGAGAAGCGATTGCTTCATTAGTCGAAACCTCTAGTAGCATGCTAGACAACATCAGCTCTCGTTTTGACCAGCATATCGATGCTGAAGTTAACAAACTCTCAGACATCGTGGTCGAAGCTGCGGCAAGCACTACCGATATTGCCAGTTTGGGTGATGCTTTTGGTAAGGCCTGCCAGCAGTTTAGTGAATCGAATGAACTGCTTGGTGAGAGTTTACAGCGCATCGAATCAGCTCTGGAGCAGTCGAGTGAACGCAGCAATGAGCAGCTTGGTTATTACGTTTCCCAGGCTAGAGAAGTAATTGATCATAGTGTTTTGTCCCAGAAAGCTTTGTTTGAAGAATTGCGTGAACTGTCAATGAAACAGGCTTATGAACAGTCATCCACTGAGTCTGCTTAAGCTGGGGTGTTGGTATGCATGAGTTAGATGAGAGTAATGCTGAAAGCCCTCCTATTTGGGCGATTTTTGGCGATTTAATGTCCGGGCTAGTCGGCGTTTTTGTGCTGTTGCTGATCTGGGTATTGGGCTATCAGTTAGAATTGTCAAAGTCGCTTGCCGAAGAAGTTGAAAAGCGCAGGGCTGAAGAACAGCGAAGAATGGCATTGGAAGAAGCTTTGGCAGACCCTCTCTCTTCCGGGCGAGTAACATTGCGTGATGGCAAAATTGGCATCAGCGGCAGTGTCTTGTTTTCGCTGAACTCAGACCAGTTACAGTCTGAAGGGCGTGAGCTCTTAAGCACTCTGGTGGCTCCTCTTGAAGTTTACCTGGGAGAGCGTGACGAGTTGCTGATGGTGAGTGGTTTCACAGATGATCTTCCCATTCAAAAAGGCAACAATCGATATCAGGATAACTGGGAGCTTTCTGCTCAGAGGGCTCTAACCGTGACGCGAGCTTTGATAGAAGAGGGGATGCCCAAAGAAAGGGTGTTTGCTGCTGCCTTTGGAGATCAGCAACCTGTTGCTTCCAATGTAGACCGTGATGGTCGCTCGAAGAATCGGCGTGTAGAAATGGCACCCGTTCCCAAAGGGCGACAAGTGACTAAGCCTCTAGGTGCTGAAGAAGATACAGCCCCACTTGGCTCGGCTCTGGTGACAGATTAAGATGAATTCCACCTTTGACCAGCTAAAGGAAGCTTTGGCGCGGCTCGAAAATACTTGTCAGAGCGGTGTGGCTGCATTTCATTTTCAGCGCCTTTCTTCATTGCTGGCTAGAGCAGATCAGCGTTCTGACAATATTCAGGAAAGCTTGCTTCCACGAATTGAATCAGGCCTGACAGACTTACAAGCATTGTTGGTTAAGCAGCATGAGGACGCTGAAAAAACTGAGGCGCCCCAGGAGCAGGACGGCAGATCAGACTCAGTTTTTAAAGGCTTGATAGAACGTATTAATAGTTTTGATGTAAGCGCAATAGATCAGAGCTCATTGGGTTTGGATGCCCTGTTGTTTGACGAGGGCTTTGACGAAGGACTTGAGGACAAGCCTTCTGCTACGCAAGGTAGTGAAAAGAAAATAAAGATCAATGCTGCGAAAGACTTTCAAGAGCGCGCTAAAGAGCTAAAGTCGCTACAGTTTTATCGTGAGCAATTGGGCAAGGTGATCACCGAAAATATGGTTCGGCAAGTGATCAAGGAAGACCCGGAAAATGCAGGGCCTCTCAATCCTCAGCGCCTTTTGGTTCGTACGATTGGTGCCATGAAGGATATTTCTCCGGCTTATGTTAATCGCTTGGTTCCTTACTACGACACGCTTTTGTGGTTAGAGCAAACTACAGAGCTATCGACTCACAAGTCTCGTGCAAGCAAAGCCTCTGCAAAGTAAAACCTTAAAGCCTGCTTCGAACCAAGTGCACGTGTTGTACAGCAGTATAGGCACTTTCCCGGTATTTAAGAGGCAGTGATTCGCAGCGTAATCCGACTTCTATATCAATAAGCTCATTAGCCAGTACTTGCCTCTCTTCCTCATTTATTGGCTTTGTACCTTTCTCAGCCAAACGTAGATCAATTTCGTGTAGGCGGTCGTAGTAGCGATAAACGCGAGACTGCATTCTCCAAGCCAGTAGTGCAGGAAGTATTTTGAATAAGGGTAGTAGTAGGAAAATTATTGGTAAAAGTAAGATCGCAAAACGATTGATCTGAGCGACTATCCAGTAGGGCAGGGTTTTCTCTAGCGGATTAAAGCCATCTCTTAGTAGTTTTACGGCATAAACATCTGCAGACATATCTAATAAACTTGTGTTCGGGAAAGGCTCAGACATGACGAGTGAGACACGTTTAGCATGTACTATCTTGGCTGCTCTGACCAAACGATTGACTAAAGCGGGGTGTAGGTCATCATGTGCAACTAGCTTTGTCACGAGTGTAATGAGTGGCACGGCAGCTTCGGGGTAGGCCGGGTGATATCGAAGTGAGCCACTCAATAAATTGATATAGTGAGCTTCATGAAGCTGGCTTGCGAGTGCTTGGCCATGATCAAGCGGCAATAACTGGATCGCCGGATTATCATATAAGGCTTGAAGATAAGGTGCGCTAAGTGGCGCAACAAAAAATGCCAGGTCGAGATTGCCCGAGAGTAGGGCTTCGGAAGCGGCTTTGCCGCCCAAGAATGCTTCGGGAGCTGTATTATTACTGAGGGCTGGCGCAGCGCTAATCTCTGCTAATTGCTCAACTACAGCTCGAGTACCGCTACCTTGTGCACCCAGTGCAACGCGTTTCCCTGTCCATGAAAACGGGTTGCCGTTGACTTGGGCTTCAACTCTGGCGAAGGCTAAGAGCGGCTCTGGAAAGACGGCTGCCAATGCGTTGATATTGGGGTTGCTTGATTTAATGCCGCCTTGGATCAGGGCGATGTCTACCGTGCTATTCGTGGCATCAATCAGTTTACTATTTTCGCGTGAACCAGCGGTTTCGACTATCTCTAATTGAAGACCATCCTCAGCTAAAATTTCTCGGTATTGTTGCGCTATTTGATAATAGGCACTACCTTCTACTCCCGCTGCTATTCGTAGCTGGTCTGGTGGAACCAGGCGCAGGCCAAGCACTAGGCCATAGAGCGTCGCGATGATCGCTAATGTAGCCACCACATAGCTTAATACATTTGAAAGACTTGGGAGTTTCAAGGATCTTTTCATATCAATAAATCTCTATTTGGCTTGTCATTAGGAAAACTGCACAGCGAGCTTCCCCGTGATGACGAGTTTATTGTCCTTGTTGAAATTTTGCGAGCGCTTCACCCATTGCCTTGTGAACGGCATTGATGCCCTGAAGAGGGCGCAGCATGACTTTGAATTCAGTTATTTGATCATCTTCGTTCCAGGTGATCATGTCGACACCATTGACGGTTTTGCCGTCAATAAGGGTTTCGAATTCGAGCACGGCAAAATGGTCGTTGTAAACTTCTTGAATATATTTGAAGTGTTCATTCGCAATCGTTTGCATTGCGCCCATTAGGTATAGTTTTGTAATGGCTTTGCCTCTTTGCGGAGTATGAACTACCGGAGAAAACATCGTGGCGTTATCAGCCAATAAATTGTCTAGAGCATTGATATCTCGTGTTTTCACAACAGTATGCCAGTTCTGAATAACTTTAGGAGCCATGATCTTTACCGTAATTATTGATAGTCAAAAAGGTGTTCTGAAGCGCTAATGTATCAAAGAAAATGGGACTAATGCGAATCTAATAACGGAAAACGGTAAAGACTAAATGTTTACTCCTGAAGCAGCATGTTGACTTCTTTCTCGAGGTAACGAATAAACCCCGTGTTAAACCCCTGATGAGCAATGCGAATATAACCTTCTCGATCTATCAAAAATGATGTAGGCATGGTGAGTAGCTCGTAAGCCTGTTGGGATTTCCCACTTCGTTCTTCCAGTACCGGAAAATCCACTGGGTACTGTTCAAGAAAACGCATCGCTTCTTCAGTGGTGACGTCAACATTGACAGCAAGAATTTCAAAGTCTTTACCGTTTTGTTTACTGTGCAGGCGCTTGCGAAGTTGATTATATTCGGGCATCGACTGACGGCATGGACCACACCATGAGGCCCAAAAATCTACCAGTACCACTTTGCCTTTATAGTCACTCAGATTGACGGTGCTCTTCTCATGTATATCAGGTAAAGAGAAGAGG
>NZ_LWFE01001312.1:0-718 GCF_001635675.1 Oleiphilus sp. HI0061
TTACACGGAAAACGCCAGGTACGGCCATCACGCCGAAGAAGGCTCTCGGCTTCTTTCGGCCCCCATGTACCACTCGCATAACCATGCAAGGCATGGTCGCCAGCTTGATATTTCAGAATAGGCTCGACAAACTGCCAACAGGATTGCACGGCGTCGCTACGAGCAAATAAGGTGGCATCGCCATTCAGTGCATCCAGTAACAAGCGCTCATAGGCATTCAGAATGCGTACACCATCACCTTCTTCATCGAGTAAATCCTGGTAACGAAAGTCCATACTCACCTCTTTCGACTCAAAACCTGCTCCGGGTTTCTTAAGACCGAATTGCATCACGATCCCTTCATCTGGCTGAATGCGTATCACCAGTTTATTTGCCGGTGCATTCAGCCCAAAAACAGGGTGTGGTGTATGTTTGAAGTGAATAACAACTTCCGTCACTCGCGTTGGCAAGCTCTTCCCTGTTCGAATATAAAAAGGAACTCCATTCCAACGCCAATTATTAATAAATAGCTTAAGGGCTACGTAGGTTTCAGTTCTGGAATCTGGACTAACACCTTCCTCATCCCGATAACCTGGAACAGCACTACCTTTAACTAAGGATTCCGTATACTGCCCTAAAACCAGGTTATTCTCTAAATCGGCCTGACTAAGTGGTTTTAGACTCTGTAGAACCTTCACCACTTCATTCCGCGTTGAGTCGGCATTGATCACTGCTGGCG
>NZ_LWFE01001313.1:0-2063 GCF_001635675.1 Oleiphilus sp. HI0061
CCAACGAAGCCTCTACAAATACAAATGTGCTTGAGAAGCTTAAACAGCAGAGCTGAACAGTGGGAAAACGTGCCACCTACCCTAAAAATTTAAACGGAAAGGTGCCAGATTAGAAACGTGCATTCCTTGCCGAATACTGAGCCTTAAACCTAAAGGCCAAAAAACATTTAACGCCGCAATTTGCGGACGGAGTGGGATGGCGCTTTTTGTGCTCCGCACAAAACGTNACAGCACACGGAGTTCCGCAAGATTGCCTTGTTAACTTGCAAGTGCACTGAGTACTCCCATGACCGGTAACGCAATAATTAGAACTAGTAATAAGTATGCATAAATTACTAACAGAAAGCGCGTAAAAGAACTAAAGCCGTCACTAATTTTGTTAAAAGACTCTGAGCTTGTGAGTTGAGGCAGGTACACGTTTACTGAATCCGATGCTTTGCGTTCAACGTTGTATAAATGCGCCAACATATACCCAAAAAAACACGGCACAATCAGGAACGCAATGAGACCACCTACATTACCGCTTATGCGCTCGTTGACACCTGCGGCAATTAATAAAGTTGAAACCAAAATAGCGCTTACGACAACCACTACTAAGAGCTTCAGATAGTATGAAGGCTTCTTATTGGGCAGTTTGTTGTTGATTGCCCTCAATGGCTGATCGAACTTCATACTCTTCCTGGAAAGTTAACGCTTTTATAAACGGCGCACAGCTCTATCGTGCGTCCAACGCAGGCCACGTCTCTTTGTGGCCGGAGTGATGTTTGATGAACTGGTTAGATGTTTTAGAACACCCAACTAAACCAAACACCACGTTAAAACCTAAGTGCTTGCCTTGAGACAAAAACACCATAGATGGCGACTTTACCGGACTTCCTAGGAACACACCACCGACGAAGCCTCTACAAATAAAAATGTGCCTGAGAAGCTTGAACAGCAGAGCGGAACAGTTGGAAACCGTACCACCTACCCTAAAAATTTAAACGGAAAGATGCCAGATTAGAAACGTGCATTCCTTGCCGAATATTGAGCCTTAACCTTTAAGGCAAAAAAAACATTTAACGCCTGTAGCTGCGGCCGAGCGAAGCGAAGTCCAGCCATAGCGTCTTTTTGCTGGGGCGAGACAGGCTACACTTGTTAGATTAAAACAGCCCCATTTTCTCGTTAATTGAGCGGCCATCGTTATTTCTATCTGCGATATAAAGAGAAAACAATAACAATAATATTGCCACAAAACCAAGACCGTAAAGTAATAATACAGCTATAGACACCCTTGCAATGTAAGCCGATGTTTTTGTTTTTATATACCTATAAAGAATACCGATTATTGCCACAGATATTAAAATTGAAGCAATTGTATTAATGCTGCCCCGGCCATTATCAAAGCCGACTCCCAACAAAACAATAATGAGCGGTGAAGCAGAAACTGCTATATTTTTAAGGTTGATTGGCCGAAAATTGAACTGCTGTTCACAACGCTCATTGAATTCGAAAGTAGCTTTCTTACCAAAATAAAAAGCGGCTACACAAACAACTACCGCCAAAACCAATAGTGTAATTTCCATATTATCTCCTATAAAAATCTAACGCTTACATAAAGGGCCGGCGCGTCGCGACGGTCCAGCCCAAACTTGTTTGGGCGATCTTTGATGTACTGGTTAGATGTTTTGATACACCCAACAACCCAAACGCCACGTTGTGTAGCCGAAGGCGAAACTTGAGTACCTGCCTGCGACTAAAATATATGAGTTGATGACTTTACCGGATTCCCTAGGAACACACCACCAACGAAACCTCTACAAATTAAAATGTACCTGAGAAGCTTAAACAGCGGAGCGGAACAGTTGGAAACCGTACCACCTACCCTAAAAATTTAAACGGAAAGATGCCAGATTAGAAACGTGCATTCCTTGCCGAATATTGAGCCTTAACCTTTAAGGCAAAAAAACATTTAACGCTTTTATAAACGGCGCACGGCTCTATCGTGCGTCCAACGCAGGCCACGTGTTTTTGTGGCCGGAGTGATGTTTGATGAACTGGTTAGATGTTTTAGAACGACCAAC
>NZ_LWFE01001314.1:0-1303 GCF_001635675.1 Oleiphilus sp. HI0061
CGCAGCTAAAGGCGTTAAATGTTTTTTGGCTCTTAAGGTTTAGGGCTCAATATTCGGCAGGGAATGCTCGTTTCTTATCATGTATTCCTCCGTTTAAAGTTTTAGGGTAGGTGGCACGTTTTCCCACTGTTCCGCTCTGCTGTTTAAGTTTCTCAGGCACATTTGAATTTGTAGAGGCTTCGTCGGTGGTGTGTTCCTAGGGAGTCCGGTAAAGTCGCCATCTAGGGTGTTTTTGTCTCTGGGCCAGTACAAAGGTTTTAACGTGGTGTTTGGTGTAGTTGGGTGTTCTAAAACATCTAACCAGTTCATCAAACATCACTCCGGCCACAAAAACACGTGGCCTGCGTTGGACGCACGATAGAGCCGTGCGCCGTTTATAAAAGCGTTACATGCTAGCGAAATAGCTCACTATGAGTTCCAATCCTTGCAAGTTTTAAAGAGTTATTATCTGCTTTATATATTAAAAGCAAGTCTGGCTTAACATGACAATCACGGTAACCTTGCCAATTACCCGACAACATATGATCAACATATTTATCTGGCAAAGTTTCCCCAAGCTGTAATAGTTTAATCACGTGCCCAACTTCAACTACATCAGGAATGGGCAGTTTCGCAATTTTCTTAAAATCTTTTTTAAATTGCGTTGCGTATTCAAGTGTGAGCATTATTTCAAGCCACCAATGTCTAAATGGTTAAAAAGCTCTTCAATAGTTCCAGCTTTAGTGCCATTTCCAGACTCTAGCTCTTCAATTGCATTTGCTGTCAAAGTATTTGGTGTTTTTGCTTTAAGTTCAAAAGGTATTCCACCATAATTAATAACAGCTTTGGCAAATAGCTTTAAGGCTTGCGAGGTGCTTAGACCCATATCGTCACATACATTAGTAAATGCTAGCTTTGTGTCATGGTCTATGCGTGTACTTAGCATTTCTGTCTTCATATTTGATACCTATTTGCTTAATATGTAATACATAGTAAAACGAAGTATAGCAAAGTGCATGTAACAAGGCCATCTTGCGGATCTCGTTTTCTGTCACCTTTTATGCAAAGAAACGCATAAAAGTCGCCATCAAACTTCGACCGCAAATGGCGGCGTTATATGCGCAAAAGTACCAAACACTTGTACGCGGTTTTCTTAGTTTTGTGCAAAGATGGCCTTCTTATAAAGTCAGGTTATCATCAAGGTTCAGTGTTCTAAAAATTAGTTTTTTGCTCAGCGTAATCGGGTCACTTNGATGGGTGGTTTCGTTGACAGTTCAGGTAAGAATTTAGGGTTTATCGTGGTCAAAATCAGATAAACAAAATA
>NZ_LWFE01001315.1:0-1767 GCF_001635675.1 Oleiphilus sp. HI0061
CTGAAGACAGGCACCACGACGTAATAAGTAAGGTTGGATAGGTTAACGCGTCGCGTTAGCAACCCACGAATACCAGCATGATCACCGTCGAAATTACTTGCTTCATCTGATGCGTTGACGCTTCCCTAACGGGAAGAATGTTAATTAAAAAGAAAGGCTCTGGCCGAGGTTCCGGCAGGATTTTGTGCGGGCCTCTTGACGTGGGGAGTCATACCAACGCCTTGCTAAGCGGTTGTGGTGAATTGGCGGTTTGTTTGCGGCTCTTTGCAAACAAGATGACAATTTACCACAATCCGACTTGAGCAACTTGTTAGCTGAACAAATTTTGGTATTACTCATAATGTGTCCACATACGCAGAACTTTTATGACTTTTTGCTCTTCATAAACTTGGTAAACAATCCGGTGCTGGATGTTAACACGTCGTGAAATTGCACCAGATAAATCACCAACCAATTTTTCAAATGGTGGTGGTGTTTGAAACGGATTCTCTTCGATAACTTGCAGCAAATATTTTGCTTTACTTTTGAGACCTGAGGAAGCAAGTTTCTTTGCATCTTTTTGAGCTTGCTTGGTATATACGAGTTCCCAACTCACCAATCAAGCTCCTTAGAACAATCTTCAATAGGTTCTGCCATTCCTTCTTTAATGCTTTCTCTCATACCCGGAACAGTTAAAAGATAAAGGGTTTCTTGAATTGACTCCCAGTCTTCACTGGAGACTAATACAGCGCTATTTCTTTTGCCTGAAATAGTTATTGGCTGATGAGTCTCTGAAGTTTGATCTAAAAGCCGGTATAAGTTTGCCCTGGCTTCACTTGCCGTAAGAATATTCATCTTTATTCTCCTGAACAGAAAATAATATCGTACGCTTAAACGTACGAAGTGGCAAGATTATTTTTACAGCTAACGCCGCAATAAAGGGCCGGAGCGCAGCGACGGTCCAGCCCACATGTTTTTGTGGGCGATCTTTGATTGCCTTGTTATATTTTACGGCCTACAATAAGACCTAATTAACGACCACTTTATAGTACTGGTGATTTTATGACAACCCGAATATTAACAGAAGCTGCCGCTAGTATTAGCGAATTAAAGGCTAACCCAATGAAAGTTGCTTTAAGTGCTGATGGCAAACCAATTGCGGTACTTAATAGAAATGAACCTGCTTTTTACTGCGTGCCTGCCGAAGCCTATGAGTACTTAATGGACCGCGTTGAGGACCTTGAGTTAATAGCTCTTGCTGAACAACGAAAAAATGAGAAAAGCGTTAAGGTTAACTTAAATGACTTATGAGCTTGAGTTTAAAAAGTCTGCACTTAAAGAATGGAATAAACTTGGCGCTACTATAAAAGAGCAATTTAAAAAAAAGCTAACCGAAATATTAGAAGGCCCGAGAATACCAAGTGCAAAACTTTCTGGGGCAAATGACCTATACAAGATAAAACTTAGACAAGCTGGTTACCGTTTAGTTTATGAAGTAAACGACGAAATAATTACTGTGACAGTGATTTCAGTTGGTAAGCGTGAACGTGGTGATGTTTATAAAACGGCAATGAAACGAACCAACTAAAAATTATAACGCTTTTATAAACGGCGCACGGCTCTATCGTGCGTCCAACGCAGGCCACGTGTTTTTGTGGCCGGAGTGATGTTTGATGAACTGGTTAGATTTTTTAGAACACCTAACTAGCGCAACACCACGTTGTGTAGCCGCAGGCGAAACCTAAGCTTTTGACCTGAGACTAGAATACCTAAAGTGATAACTTTACC
>NZ_LWFE01001316.1:0-1446 GCF_001635675.1 Oleiphilus sp. HI0061
TTTTACGAAGGGGTAATGCACAGCCACGCGCGTTTGACCTATAACCAGGTTGGAACCATTCTGGAAGAGCCCGACTCAAGTGATGGCATTCAACTTTGTGAAGATTTTGCTGATCGACTTCCCGAGCTGCACGAACTGTATGGTTTATACCAAGTGCTGGTCAGTCGTCGTAAAGATCGTGGTGCTATTGATTTTGAAACGGTTGAAACCAGAATTATTTTTGGTGATGAACGAAAAATTGATGCGATTGTACCAACTGAGCGTAATGATGCTCATAAAATCATAGAAGAGTGCATGCTCTGTGCAAATGTAGCGACAGCAGAGTTTTTATCGCGCCATAAGCTACCAACCTTGTATCGAATTCACGAGGGGCCGACAGCACAAAAACTAGAGAATGTGCGTTCATTTCTAGGTGAACAAGGTTTGCAGTTGATGGGCGGTGAAGATCCATCGCCTTCTGACTACCAACAAATTATGGCGGATATTCAGGATCGTCCTGACTTCAGCGTTCTACAAACCGTCTTATTACGCTCTATGAGCCAAGCAGTCTATGGGCCTGAAGAGAAAGGTCACTTTGGTTTGGCTTATGAACACTACGCTCACTTTACTTCACCTATCAGGCGTTATCCTGATCTATTAGTTCACCGTGCTATCAAGTCTGTTATTTATTCTGCTAAGAATAATGATTTTGACGACGTAGGTATTGCTGCGGATGCTCAGGCTCCTGAGTTAAGAAAAGCGTATAAATACCCATATGACCTAGCGAAAATGCTGGTTCTTGGTGAACACTGCTCGATGGCTGAGCGACGTGCTGATGAGGCGACGCGTGATGTAATGAGCTGGCTTAAGTGTGAGTACCTACAGCAACACTTGGGTGAGGAGTTTGAGGGTATTATCTCTGCCGTGACGGGCTTTGGCTTCTTTGTAGAGCTAGCTGATTTATATGCTGAAGGTCTAGTTCATGTCTCGACTTTAGACAGTGATTATTATCAATTTGATGCAGCGAAGCATCGCCTGATCGGTGAACGCTCAGGTAAGCGCTTTGGTCTGGGTGATAGGGTGCTTGTTCAGGTCTCAAACATCAATCTGGAAGAGCGCAAGGTTGACCTGGTTCTAGTGAGCTCAAGTTCCAAGTCACGTGACAAATTGCGCCCTAAGAAAGGTAAGCCCAAAAGCGGTAGCAAGCGCGACAGTCAGGACAAGCGGAAGGCAGGTGAGCGGCGTAAAGAAGCGGATAGACGTCAGGGAAGTGATAAACCTAAGGTTAAATCCCGAAATGGCGCAAGAAAGAAAACCGAGCGTCCGGTAAAAGCCAAGTCAAGAAAGCCGAAGTCTTCTTCAGAGTTGAAGACAGAAGAGCCTCAAGAGCTTAAATCTAGCCAGCCTTTAAAGCGCAAGCCAAGCAAGCTAGAAGCTTTAAAAAGCAAGCAAGTAAAAAAGCCCTTA
>NZ_LWFE01001317.1:0-399 GCF_001635675.1 Oleiphilus sp. HI0061
GCCAAATATTCTTGTGATGGATGAGCCGACTAACCACTTGGACATGGAGTCTATTGAATCCTTGAATATGGCGCTAGAAAAGTTTGAAGGAACTCTACTGTTCGTTTCTCACGATAGAGAATTTGTTTCATCTTTGGCGACACGTATTATCGAGATTACGCCTGATGGCATAGTCGACTTTAACGGTAACTATGATGAATACCTAGAGAGCCAGGCCCAGTAAAAACCTTGCTCTTAAGGTTTTGAATGAAGGGGCGTAAAGCCCCTTTTTTAGCATTGTTATATATCGACCGGACTTACGACACCTCGCTCCTGTATGCCAACAACGTGTGTGTAGATCTGGGTGGTTGAAATATTGGAATGCCCCAACATTTCCTGAATTGCCCTAATGTCTGTTCC
>NZ_LWFE01001318.1:0-975 GCF_001635675.1 Oleiphilus sp. HI0061
GCGTTGACGTACATCTCGCATCAGACAGGGAAGCTGCGTTGTCCATACTCCGTCGTGAAGAGCCACAAGTCGTGACACTGGATCTTGGACTACCTCCAGACCCAGGCGGTTCAAGCGAAGGCTTTCAAGCGCTCGAAGAGATACTAAGGCTAGCCCCAACAACAAAAGTAATCGTTGTTACTGGACGGGAGGAAAAAGAAAATGCTGTCAAAGCTGTTGGCTTGGGCGCAAGTGATTTTTTCCAAAAACCTTTAGATGCCGATATTCTTTCATTTATTGTTGATCGAGCCTTCCGCATGCATGAGCTGGAGAAGCAAAATCAAGAACTATCAACAGGCTCATCCTCATCACGCTTAGCGGGCATTATAGCGAGTAGCAGCAAGATGCTAGAAGTCTGTCGAATGATAGAAAAAATAGCACCTGCTGATGTGACGACCCTTTTATTAGGTGAAACCGGGACAGGAAAAGAAGTACTCGCGAAAGCAATTCATCAAGTTAGCCCAAGGCAAGATAACCCGTTTGTCGCTATTAACTGCGGAGCAATTCCTGAAAACCTGCTTGAAAGCGAGCTATTTGGACACGAGAAAGGTGCTTTTACTGGCGCAACCCAAACCAAACAAGGAAAGATTGAACTCGCAGATAGCGGCACTTTATTTCTTGATGAAATTGGCGACATGCCGATGCCGCTTCAAGTTAAGCTATTACGCTTCCTTCAGGAAAGAGTGATTGAAAGAGTTGGCGGCGTTAAACCGATACCCGTAGATGTTCGAGTTGTTTGCGCAACCCACCAGAATGTCCAACAACTCATTGACCAAAACTTATTCAGAGAGGATCTCTATTATCGAGTGAGTGAAATTTCTCTCAATATCCCCCCCATCAGGGAGCGTGACGGTGATGCGATTATCATTGCACAAGCTTTGCTTAAAACTTTCGCTCAACAAATGAACCGTCCGACATTAGCATTTAACGAAGATG
>NZ_LWFE01001319.1:0-6857 GCF_001635675.1 Oleiphilus sp. HI0061
GCTCTCTGGTGTCGATGCTTTGCCACAGCTAGCAATTCTTGGCCTGATTGCCGGGTCCTTAACTGCTGGTGTCATCCTGCTTTTCCGCTTCATGATCGAAGTCCCTCTTGCTTATTTTCTTCCTGAAGGTGATCCGGAAAATTTTGAAGGCTTAAGTACCTTTATGCGGGTGGTGATGCCGCTTAGCGGCGCCCTGTTAATCGGCACCATCTGGTATCGTTTGAAGATTAGCCAGCGTAAGGTCGGCGTCGCACTAGTGATGGAGCGTCTCAATTATCATCAGGGTTATATCTCGTTTAAAAGTATGATGACCCAATTTGTCGGTGGCGTGTTAACCATTTTTAGCGGCCAGTCTGCCGGACGAGAAGGACCTGCCGTACATTTGGGTGCAGCAGCTTCTAGCTTACTAGGTCGCTATCTAAACCTACCCAACAACAGTATTCGGACCTTAATTAGTTGCGGCACAGCTGCCGCCATTTCTGCTTCCTTCAACACCCCCATTGCCGGAGTCATTTTCGCTATGGAAGTCGTGATGATGGAATATAGCATTGCCGGTTTTACGCCAGTCATCCTGGCTTCGGTTGCAGCAGCGATTATTTCTCAGGTTTTCTATGGCGCAGACCCTGCCTTCCTCGTGCCCCAGCTGTATATGAACTCTCTGATGGAAATTCCCTATATCATTATCTGTGGCATAGGTATTGGTATTGTTTCAGCCTGCTTTGTTGGCTTGATCAAGCTCACCTTGCGTAATAGCACTAGCAATATTTTCTATCGGATCTCCGCTGCCGGTGCCTTAACCGCCGTTGCGGCAGCATTTGTGCCCGAGATAATGGGGGTAGGCTATGACACTGTAAACCAAACGCTTTTGGGCGAGTTTGGTTTGCTTCTACTGTGCTGCATCGCCGTGGTAAAAATTGTGGTAACGGGCATTAGCATTGGCTTGGGGATGCCAAGTGGACTTGTGGGCCCAATTCTCTTTATTGGTGCAACCGTTGGCGGCGTATTTGGCCTAATCGCTGAATGGATTATGCCTGAAACCGCCTCCTCAGCTGGCTTCTACGCTATGTTGGGTATGGGTGCGATGATGGGTTCCGCGCTACAAGCTCCCTTGGCCGCACTATTAGCCTTATTAGAACTTACGCAAAACCCCAATATAATCATGCCGGGAATGTTGATCATTGTTGTATCCAGTATGGTTGCAAGTGAAGTGTTCAAGCAGCAGTCTATTTTCCTGAGTATATTGAAGGAACAAGGTCTCGATTATCACAATAGCCCGGTTATTCAGGCACTTCGCCGCGTCAGTGTTGGCGCCATTATGACCCGACAATTTAGTCCGACGAAACGGCATATAGTTTACGAGGAAGCCAAGGAAATTTTGCGCCAGGAGCCTAAATGGATACTAATCAATAACAGCGATGGTAAACCAGTTTCGCTTCTTCCCACGGTCGATCTTGCGCACTACCTGGAGGAAAACGAACAGGAGCTGATCGAGGGTGAGGAGCACCCGATTAAGGAGCGCATCCTGATCGACCTGTTTGAAATCCCGGCACAGCGAAAAGATATTGCCTCTCTCTACTTTCAAGCCACGCTTCAGGAAACCCTTGACCGCTTTACAGAAACTAAAACTGAAGCCTTATATGTCGAGAGAACCAGTGCTCCTACCGTTTCGCGTGTCCTGGGTATCGTCACTCGCGCTGAAGTCGAAAATTATTATCAATACAAAAGGAAATAAACATGCTTTGGGTAAAAAGCTTTCACATTGTTGCTGTTGTATGCTGGTTTGCCGCCTTATTTTACTTGCCCCGCTTATTTGTCTACCACGCTCAGTCAACAGACCAAACCAGCTTAGAGCGTTTCAAAGTTATGGAACGAAAGCTATACCGCGGCATTGGAACCCCTTCGATGATTGCAACGATTGTGCTGGGGCTTTGGCTAATTTCCTATAATGTAGAAGGTTACTTCCACGGTGGCTGGTTACACGCCAAATTAACACTGGTCGCGATTCTTGTTGGCTATCACTTCTATTGCGGCAAGATTCTCAAGCAGTTTGCTAGCGACAATAATACCCGAAGCCACGTATTTTATCGTTGGTTTAATGAGTTCCCGGTATTACTGCTTATTAGCATCGTTATTCTTGTTGTTGTGAAGCCCTTTTAACATGCCGGTCTCGACACTCCCGCAAGGCATATACGGCATTACTGATCCTTCTTTGCTTCCTGGCGAGTCTCTGTTTACCGGGGTAGAAAGTGCGCTTAAAGGTGGCTGCCGTGTTATCCAATATCGCGATAAGCAATCAAAGCCAGATCAGGCGCTTGCCAAGGCACTCCGACTCAAAGCCTTGTGCCATAAGTACCAGGCAGCACTAATCATTAATGACAGCCTGGCCCTGGCCCTCGACAGCGATGCAGATGGGCTGCATCTTGGAAAATCTGACGGCCACTTAAGCGAAGCACGGCAAGCACTCGGCGACAAAAAGATCATTGGCGTTACCTGCCATAGTGACCTGCAATATGCTCAGGACTGTATTAACCAAGGCGCATCATACTGTGCTTTTGGTCGTTTTTTTGAATCACAAACTAAGCCAGAAGCACCTCCATGTAGCCTGGAAACATTCAAGCAAGCACTGCAATTGAGTATTCCCGTACTAGCCATTGGGGGTATTAGCATAGACAATATTGCTCGCTTCAGAGATACTCCTCCTCATAATATTGCGGTCATTAATAGTCTCTTTGGCCAGGCAGATATCTACCAAGCTGCGCTGGCGCTAAGCGCCGCATTTAAACAAATTCAAACTTATTAATTTAGAAACAGGTTCCAATATGTCTCGATCCGAAGATCTTTTCAACGATGCCCAAAGTGTGATCCCAGGCGGCGTAAACTCCCCGGTGCGCGCATTTAAAGGTGTTGAAGGTACTCCCATTTTCTTTGAACGCGGTGAAGGCGCCTATTTAGTAGATGCCGACGACAAGCGCTATATCGACTATGTCGCGTCATGGGGACCAATGATCTTGGGCCATGCCAACCCGGATGTAATCTCTGCCGTGAAAGCGCAACTAGACCACGGCTTGGGCTACGGTGCGCCAACTGAAATCGAAACCATCATGGCGAAAAAGGTTTGCGAACTTGTCCCTTCTATTGAAATGGTTCGTATGGTGAGTTCGGGAACCGAAGCAACCATGAGCGCTATTCGCTTGGCGCGTGGTTTTACCGGACGCGATAAAATCGTTAAGTTCGAAGGCTGTTATCACGGGCATGCTGACTCGCTACTCGTTAAAGCAGGCTCTGGCGCGCTAACGCTTGGCGTGCCTAATTCACCTGGAGTACCTGCGAGTGTCGCCGAGCATACAATCACCCTTACCTATAATGATGCAGACCAAGTTAAAGCACTGTTTGATGAAATGGGTGACCAGGTTGCTGCGATTATTGTCGAACCCGTTGCCGGGAATATGAACTGCATTCCTCCAGTACCTGGCTTTTTAGAAAGCTTACGAGAAGTCTGTGACAAACATGAAAGTGTCTTGATCTTTGATGAAGTCATGACTGGCTTCAGAACCGCTTTAGGCGGAGCCCAGTCTGTATACAATGTGAAGCCTGACCTAACTACTTTAGGAAAAGTAATTGGCGGTGGTTTACCGGTCGGCGCTTTCGGTGGCCGTACAGATATTATGCAAGCGATAGCGCCTACAGGCCCAGTCTACCAAGCCGGTACTTTATCGGGTAATCCGCTCGCCATGGCAGCCGGTCTAGCTATGCTGAATGCGATATCCGAGCCAGGTTTCTATGAAGCGCTAAGTCTGCAAACCACGAAACTGGTAGACGGCTTAAAAGCAGCTGCTAAAGAAGCCGGTGTGCCAATGACCTTTAACCAGGTGGGTGCAATGTTTGGTTTCTTCTTTACCGAAGCAGAGCAAGTTTCTCGCTTTGATCAAGTCATGGAATGTGACTTGCCTCGTTTCAAGGCTTTCTATCATGCGATGTTAGAAGAAGGTGTTTATCTTGCGCCGTCTGCGTTTGAAGCTGGCTTTGTTTCAAGCGCGCACAGCGATAAGGAAATTGAAGCAACAGTTGAAGCAGCACGAAAAGTGCTCAAGTCTCTTGCTTAGTTTTCTGTAAAACCTTCTAAAATAGTATTCAGAAATAACAGGCCTTTGTCCGTCGTACATAGGCCTTCTTCCTTCATCAAGCCCCTTGTCTTGAGTTCCGTTAACATAGGCTCTAAGACGCTGAGTTCCAGGCCCGTACGCTGAGACAGTAGTGAAGCTGGCACACCTTTCGTCAGACGTAGAACATTCATCATAAACTCGAAAGCTAAATCTTCTTGTGGAATAGCTTGTTCGCCCACTCTAATACTAGGCCCTGAACTGACATCAGAGCGCCTACTAGCAATTGCTTTTAAGTAATCGTTTGGGGTTCGAGTCTTACGGTAGCGATACATTCCCCTAAGCTGCTGAGCATCATCTAGCAAAGTGATTTTAGAGTGTGCACCGGCACCAATGCCAAGATAGTCACCAAACTGCCAGTAATTAAGATTGTGCTTAGCTTGAAAATCTGGTTTCGAGAATGCCGAGACTTCGTACTGCTGAAAACCCTTCTCGCCTAACAATTGCAGGCCATTATTTTGAATATCCCACATCAGTTCATCTTCAGGTAGAGCAGGCGGGTAGCGATAGAACTCGGTATTTTGTTCGATCGTCAATTGATACCAGGATAAGTGATTCGGCCCAAGCGATAATGCACTTTGGATATCATCCATGGCATCATCCAATGTTTGCCCGGGCAAACCATGCATCAAATCAATATTACAGTTAGTAATACCTCCCTCGTGTGCTTGTTCAATGGCCTTCATTGCTTCACTAGCAGAGTGAATGCGCCCAAGCTTTTCCAAATAGCGGTCTTTAAAACTCTGAACACCTAAAGATAGGCGGTTAATACCTGCTTGAGCATAAGCTTGAAATCGCTTCGCTTCAGTCGTACCTGGATTAGCCTCGAGTGTGATTTCGATATGCTCGGCAAAAGGCAATCGCTTATCTATGGCAGGTAGTAAGCGCTGATAAAACTCACCTGACATTAAACTCGGTGTACCGCCACCAAAAAAGATCGATTCAATTTTACGGCCCTGTGCAAATTCCCTATCAAAGTCCAAATCTTCAAGAAGCTTATTTAGATAGGCCTGTTCTGGAATTTCAGCACTGACATGGGAGTTGAAGTCGCAGTAAGGGCATTTGCGTACACACCAGGGAATGTGTACATAGAGACTTAGTGGAGGCAGTGTATTCAAGGCTCAGCCTAAGCCATTGACGCTTTGATTAGCTCAATTTTGTCGAGCAAAGCCTGGGTTGCCTGGCCACGGTGGCTAATTTTGTTTTTCTCTTCTTTCGTCAATTCTGCTGCGGTACATTGTTGATCAGATACCCAAAATACCGGGTCATAGCCAAAACCTTCACTGCCACTCTGAGTTTCAGTAATTCTACCAGGCCAACGGCCATGGCAAATTAAAGGTGTTGGATCTTCAGCATGCGACATATAAACCAGAACACAATGGAATTGCGCTGTTCTTTCTGCCTCGGGAACCCCCCCTAACTTTTTCAAAACCAGGTCGATGTTATCCTGGTCACTAGCTCCCTCACCTGCAAAACGAGCTGAATAAATACCGGGCTGTCCCTGTAAGGCGTCAATCGCGATACCCGAATCATCCGCCAAAGCGGGTAGGCCTGTCATTTTGGCTGCGCAACGCGCTTTAATAATGGCATTCTCAACAAAGCTGAGCCCCGTTTCTTCAGGCGGCTCAAAGTTATAATCTGATTGCGGGCTGACCTCAATATCATGATCAGCCAGCAGTAATTTAAACTCTCGAAGTTTTCCCTGGTTACCCGTAGCTAATACAATTTTCATCTCTGCCTGACCTGCTAATCGTTATAGAAGTTTTGCGTAAACCTCAGTTTTAGTGGCTGTGTTCCACCTTGCGGGTAAACCGTTACGTCAAAGGTCAACAAATCACCCTCGCGATATTGAAGCTGAGCCAGGTAGTAAATAGCATCGCCTTCTATAACTTGCTGGAAAGATAAAAACTGCGACTGGCGAATCTCATTGATCATCTCTGCCTGCACGGAACCACCCACTGCTTTTCGCTTTCCCTCCTTATCGACCTTAATAATACTGATATTAACCAAGCCTAAAGAACGACTTCTAACTAGTTGATACTGCCTTGCAACCTCTTCATCGAGGAAGGTCGAGGCAAAGGCAATATAGTGTACTTCATAATCGCTGCCATCAGGCCCTGGAAATACCTCTTTCTTCTCTGCATTCGCTGCAACAGAAAGAAAAGTCGTGAGCAAAAAAATTAAACTTGTTAAGGTTCGTATCATCGCTGAATTCATACGCTTGAGCCTATTGGATCAGAAAAAGTGAATTATTTACTAATGCGGTATACCGCAAATTCGGCAAATAGATTTGGCCACATGCGCGCAAAACTACTCTGTTCAAACTCTGCATCCACCACTTCGCGGTTCAGGATCTTGATACCTTTTTGAACACAAAGCGCTTCAAAGTCCTTAAAGGTGCAGAGGTGGATGTTCGGTGTGTTATACCAGGTATGCGGCAAAGTTTTCGACATCGGCATTTTGCCATTCCACAAAAGGTAATGGCGGCAACGCCAATAGCCAAAATTTGGAAAGGTAACAATTCCCTGATTTCCGAGACGCATCATTTCATCAAGCATCACATCCGGACGCCGGACTGCCTGTAGAGCTTGCGTCATAATCACCGTATCAAACTGCTGATCGGCAAATTGAGACAGGCCTCTTTTGTCCAGATCATGCTCTATAACATTAACTCCCTTCTCAATGCATCGGGTTATC
>NZ_LWFE01001320.1:0-1296 GCF_001635675.1 Oleiphilus sp. HI0061
AATAAATTCAACCACTTCCAAATCGAAACCTGAAATAGCTGAAAACTTAACAGGTGGATTCAATAGGCGCATTTTTGTCACGCCTAAATCACGCAAGATCTGAGAGCCTGTGCCCACTGTCAAATACGCCCCCGTTCCTGTCTGCGAAGGTGCTGGCTTGTTCACAAAAAATCCTGCCAAGCGTTCTTCCAAGTCAACAGCCGGGCCACCTAAAACTACTAAGGCGCCAGCGCCTTCTTCATTGATTCGCTCTAACGAATGCTGCATAGACCAACTCTGCGATCCTGGCACTTTAACACCTAAACTATCACGCAGGATATCAGGAGACTGAACCCGAATAACCGGCGCATCCACCTTTGATAAATCACCTCTTACAAACGCCATGTGAACATGACCTTGCAAGGTATCTTTATAAGTAATCAGATCAAATGTGCCATGCTCGGTCTCAACCTGATTCTCTTCTTGCTTAACAACGGTCTGCTCATTCAACGCCCGATAGTGAATCATGTCGGCGATTGTGCCAATCTTCAAATCATGCTCTTTTGCGAAGACTTCAAGATCAGGACGACGAGCCATAGTACCGTCTTCATTCATAATTTCGACTATAACTGAAGCCGCCTCAAAACCTGCCATACGAGCCAGATCGCAACCTGCTTCAGTATGCCCTGCTCGGCTTAATACACCACCAGGCTGCGCCACAATTGGAAACACATGGCCAGGCTGAACAATTTCACTTGGCTTAGTGTTACGTCCTACAGCTGTACGAATAGTGTGCGCACGATCAGCCGCTGAAATACCTGTTGTCACACCCGAAGCCGCTTCAATAGACACAGTAAAGTTAGTTGAAAACTGAGCATTGTTTGCGTGAGCCATCGGCGGTAAGCCGAAGAAGTCTGCCCGCTCTGCCGACATCGTCATACAGATCAAGCCTCTCGCATGTGTCGCCATAAAGTTAATATCTTCCGGACGAACCTGTTCAGCCGCAATCACTAGATCGCCCTCGTTCTCACGATCTTCATCATCCATCAATATAACCATTTTGCCTTGACGGATATCTTCAACTAATTCTTCTACGGTGTTGAGCTCCATTGAGCCTCCCCAGTGTTATTCATCTTAAAAGGCAGCGATATCGAAGGTGAAACGCTGCCTATTATTTAATACAGTGTAAAAGGTTTATCTTAAAAAACCATTTTGTGCCAGAAAGGCCTTATCCAAGTTGCCTTCCGTTTTCTGTTCAGTGACATCAGAAGAGCCTACCTGTAATAGGCGCTCAGCATAACGAGCCATCAAATCAAC
>NZ_LWFE01001321.1:0-1901 GCF_001635675.1 Oleiphilus sp. HI0061
ACCGACGAAGCCTCTACAAATTAAAATGTACCTGAGAAACTTAAACAGCGGAGCGGAACAGCGGGAAACCGTGCCACTTACCCTAAAAACTTAAACGGAGGAATGTATGAAAAGAAACGAGCACTCCTTGCCGAATATTGAGCCTTAAACCTAAAGGCCAAAAAACATTTAACGCTTTTATAAACGGCGCGCGTCTTTTTGCGCGTCCAGTGCAGCCCACGTTCCTTTGTGGGCGGAACGAGGTTTGATAAACTTGTTAGGCACTTAGCAGTTTAACGGGTACAAGAAAATACCTTTTGTTTTTGTAAAAAGGATATCTTCAAGCAAGTGCTCTTTGCCCCGCACGATAATTTTTATAGCTTCTATTCTTAGCTCTTCAATTGAGATATCTGTAAGCTCAACACTTGAGACATATGACTCATAATACTCTCTGAAATATAACCTCTGTTTATCTTCATGATCGGCTCTGTCCATGACTGTGTTGGAAGGGTAATCTATGCTTTCGATCTCGCTAGAATTATATCTATCTACGTACCTGTACCTTGTAAAATGATCAAGCTTTAAAGATAACTCGTTAGAATCAGCGTAGGCGGTTATAGTTTGTGCTGGCCAAATTGCATTTGAGTCATCGTAAACGCGTATAGATATATAAAGCGTGGACAATGAGTTTACGCTACCCACACTAAAATCAACTTTAACGTCGTCTAATTCATAAACCAGCTTACTTTTTGCGCCTACGCTTCCGTGACATAACTCTCTCTCAGCACTTGCCCCTTCGGCCTGAGGATAAAAATACTCATCAGGTAAAATGACACAGGACGTTAATAGAATTGAACATATCAGAAGTAAAAAATGTTTGATCATGATTATTTTTGCCTAACGCCTTTAGCAGCGGCGAGTGAAACGAGTCCAGCCCACGGCCCTTTGTGGGCGATGCTGGCTAAACTGGTTAAATGTTTTAATACGCATAGCTACCGACCATGCCACTTTTTTAATGCTGACTTTACTACAGGCCAGTTTTCAAACTCTTTGATATGCCTAGAGTGCTCGAACTCATCACAGTTTTCGATGAACTCGGAACGTATACCTGAAATAAATTGCTTACTGTTTATTGTTAGTTTAGCGATCTCAGTGTCGCTTAACTCAATATTCACGCTACGGGTGCCAAACCTTAATTCGAGACACAAACACAGAAATTCTCGACCACCACTACATTGGTAGTGAATGTATTCGTAAGGCGCCATTGAGACTACCTTCATATCGTCTGGTTGAGCAATATCCATAGCTTACCTATGACATTTAACGCCTTGCGAATGGGCGAGTGGCGCGCAGCAAAGCGAGTCCAGCCCCGGGTGTTTTTCCGGGGCGAACATTGCGCAACTTGTTAGGTGGATAATACATCACTATCTATTACCACCGGCTACCCATACCTGATGATGCTCTTGTTCTAATAACTTTCGAAGCTTTCCAGTTTTAGAAAATAAGACCAAACAAATAATGCATCCTACTGGAGGCATAAACCAGAGAGAGGATATCAGTTGTTTTTTTAAAACTGGATCAATTCTTTTTAATCGAGAAATCTTAATCGTGTAAATCAAAGCTGGAATTAGCCAAATGAATAGAGCCACTACCAAAAATATTGCGATCAAAATTTCAACATCTGAGTCCATGCGAACACCTAACGCTTTTATAAACGGCGCACGGCTCTATCGTGCGTCCAACGCAGGCCACGTGTTTTTGTGGCCGGAGTGATGTTTGATGAACTGGTTAGATGTTTTAGAACGACCAACTACACCAAACACCACGTTAAAACCAAAGTGCTTGCCCAGAGACAAAAACACCGTAGATGGCGACTTTACCGGATTCCCTAGGAACACACCACCAACGAAGCCTCTACAAAT
>NZ_LWFE01001322.1:0-8711 GCF_001635675.1 Oleiphilus sp. HI0061
CTTGAAAAGTACCGCCGTATGCTTGAAGAAGTTGGCTACAGAAATGTTAATACCGTTTATGAGCATGGCGAGTACGCAATACGAGGCTCAATCTTTGACCTTTACCCTATGGGCAGTGAAGAACCCGTTCGTATCGAGTTGTTTGATGATGAGATAGAAAGCCTGCGTACATTCGACCCGGATAACCAGCGTTCAAAAAATAAGATCAAATCGCTAAAGATTTTACCTGCAAACGAATTCCCATGGGACGATAAAAGCCGCATGAGTTTTCGGAACCGTTGGTTAGAGCAGTTCCCAAATGCGGCATCAAACTGTCCTTTATATCGAGATATCAAAGACGGAATCAAACCACACGGCGTTGAATATTACAGCCCGCTGTTTTTTGAAGAGATGACAACACTGTTTGACTATTTACCTGAACAGTCACTTGTCATTACGCCAAGTGACATGCCTGAATTGCTAGATCATGTGTGGAGCGATATTAACGGCCGTTACGAAGATCGAAGGCACGATATCCAGCGCCCTATTCTTCCGCCTAGAAACCTGTTCCTGACAACTGACGAATTATTTTCTGATTTAAAGCAACACCCAAGGTTAACCTTATCCACCGCGAGATTAAGTGAAGGTGCAGGTAAATCAAACTTACCTTTTGATGTACTAGGGCAAGTAGGTGTCGATGACAGAAATACCGATCCACTCAGTGCGCTTAAAACGGCAATAGACGCCTTTGCCGGTAAGACGCTGATCATTGCTGAAACCGCGGGCAGACGTGAAGTACTAAGCGAGTTGTTCACACAGTACGCCTTCGCATTCGAAGACACTCAAAGCTGGCAAAGCTTTCTGCAAACAGACAGCCAGGTACAGTTAGTAACTGGCAGTTTGTCGCACGGCTTTATTTCGCAAGAAGCGTCACTTCAGGTTATCACCGAAACAGAATTGTTCGGCCAGCGAGTTGTACAGAGCCGACGCCGTAAGAAATCTAGTGATAATTCTGAAATGATGGTGAAAAACCTGACGGAATTATCCATCGGCGCGCCGGTCGTACATATTGATAATGGCGTTGGCCGCTATCGCGGTTTAGAAACGATCAAAGTGGGTGATCAAGTCGATGAGTTTCTAATGCTTGAGTATGCCAACGAAGCCAAGCTCTATGTTCCTGTATCTAACCTCAACCTTATTTCTCGATATAGCGGAACTGACGAATCACTCGCTCCGCTGCACCGTCTGGGAACTGAAAAGTGGAGTGCAGCAAAGCAAAAAGCCTTAGAGAAAATTCGTGATACGGCCGCAGAATTGCTCGAAGTTTATGCAAAGCGTGAAGCACGCTCCGGATTTAAATGTGATAAACCTGGTGAAGCTTACCGCGCCTTCTGCGCCAATTTCCCGTTTGAAGAGACACCCGATCAGCAAGCTGCGATTAAGGCAGTGCTTCGCGATATGACACGCGAACAGCCGATGGACCGGCTCGTCTGCGGAGACGTTGGTTTTGGTAAAACTGAAGTGGCGATGCGTGCCGCATTTGTCGCAACCTACTCGGGTAAGCAGGTCGCAGTGCTCGTTCCTACGACACTTCTTGCGCAGCAGCATTACGAGTCTTTCCAAGATCGATTTGCAGGCACGGCGGTTAAAGTCGATGTGCTATCAAGATTCAACTCTCCAAAAGATCAGGCTAAAGCGCTGGAAGACCTAAAGGCTGGAAAAATAGATATTATTGTCGGTACCCACAAGCTGATTCAAAAAGATGTTAAGTACAAAGACCTTGGTCTTTTGGTTATTGACGAAGAACATCGATTCGGTGTGCAGCAGAAAGAAAAGATTAAGTCTTTCCGCAGCGACGTAGATATTTTAAACCTTACCGCCACGCCAATACCGCGTACTTTAAATATGGCGATGGGCGGCATACGCGATCTATCGATTATCGCCACACCACCTGCTAAGCGTCTGTCAGTAAAAACTTTCGTTCGTGAGCGCGAAGATGCTTTGATCAAAGAGTCTCTCTTGCGTGAGATTCTGCGTGGTGGTCAGGTTTACTACTTATTTAACGATGTTAAAAATATTCATAAAGAAGCTGAGTACTTAACTAAACTGGTACCTGAAGCGCGAGTTGGCATTGCCCACGGTCAAATGCGTGAGCGTGAACTTGAAACCGCGATGTCAGACTTTTATCACCAGCGCTTTAATGTTTTAGTTTGCTCAACCATCATTGAGACCGGCATCGATATTCCTAATGCCAACACCATCATGATAGACCGAGCTGATAAGTTCGGCTTGGCACAGCTACACCAGTTACGTGGACGCGTCGGACGATCACACCACCAGGCTTACGCCTATCTCATGACACCCAGCTCTAAAAAACTTAGTGGCGATGCTGAAAAACGACTTGAAGCAATTGTTGCCTCGCAAGAACTTGGGGCGGGCTTCATGTTGGCAACGCACGACCTAGAGATACGTGGTGCAGGTGAACTATTAGGTGAAGAACAAAGCGGCCAGATTCAGAATATCGGTTTTACCCTATATATGGACTTGCTAGATCAAGCCGTTAAATCGCTTAAACAAGGAAAAGAGCTCGACCTTGAGAACCCAATGCATGGCACCGAGGTGAACCTGCGTATTCCCGCAATTATTCCTGACGAATATTTACCAGACGTACATATGCGTTTAGTACTCTATAAACGTATTGCTAACGCTGCCGATAAGGACGGCCTAAAAGACATTCAAGTCGAAATGATTGACCGCTTCGGTATGTTACCTGACGCTGTGAAAAACCTAATGCGTCAAACAGAGCTGAAGCTCAAAGCCGATCCTGTTGGCATCGATAAAATCGACGCAGGCGAGACCTCCGGTAGTTTTGAGTTTTCAAAAGACACGAAAGTCGACCCCTTGGCCATCGTTCAGCTAGTGCAAAAGAACCCGATAAAGTACAAGCTAGAAGGCGCCACAAAACTTAAGTTTGAGCTTGAGGCCAAGAACGCAGAAGAGAAATTAAGTGAGATTGAAGCGCTGATTGCGTTATTGAGCAAGGCCCCGACTTAGCCTCAGCTGTAGGCAGAGCCTTCCACGGCTCGCTGGCAGGTTAGCACGAGTCAGGTTCACAGCGAGATATATGCTTACTTAACACACTTCCCCTCTCTAAGCCCCTGAACTTGCTCATCACTATAGCCCAAAGACTTTAATACATCTGAGGTATCTGCCCCCAAAGGTCTCCCTGCTTGCTTTATGCCTTCAGACTTAAATGGCAATGCGCTATTTATTTGTTGAATCTCGTTGCCTGTCTCATCTACAGCGGTGGTAATCATGCCCCGCGCTATGAAGTGAGGGTGCGCTGCAGCCTGGTTGATACTCAATACAGGTTCTACACAAGCATCTAAGTTGCCAAAGACGTCATTCCAGTGAGCTTGGTCTTTTTCGATCACTTTTGCTGCAATTGCTGCCTTGATTTCTGTTTGGGTTTCGGCTCGTTGGTCGGCAATCTTATTCTGGTAAGCTGTCAAACCTAGGGTAGATAGCAAAACCATCGCGAAGTTTGGTTCCAGGCTACCGACCGAAATATACTTGCCATCTGCCGTCTGGTAGTAGTCGTAGAATAAACCACCGTTGAGCATCTCTTCGCCACACGCTGGGTCCTTGCCACTGACTAGCGCGTTGGCGCCGAACATCGTGCTCAGCGCCAAGGCCGCATCACTCATACTGATATCCAGGTGCTGGCCTTTTCCAGTAGAAGCACGTTCAATCACTGCGGCAAGAATCGCCATTACGGCATGATGTGAACCACCTGCAATATCGGCAACCTGTGTTGCAGATAAAGTGGGACCGGTTTCTTTTCTGCCAGAGAAACTGGCTAAGCCCGACAAAGCCAAATAGTTAATATCATGCCCTGCCCGATCTTTTAAGGGCCCTGTTTGACCATAGCCTGTGATCGAGCAATAGATTAATTTAGACTGAAACTTTACCAAGGCCTCATAATCCAGACCTAGACGCGCCATAACACCTGGTCTGAATTGCTCAATCACAATATCAAACTCACTCACCAACTTATGAACGATCTCTTTTGCACTCTCATGCTTTAAATCAACAGCAATCGTTTTCTTATTGCGATTAACGCTGGCGTGCGAGGCAGAAACCTTACCTACCATTGGCGGCAAGAGCTTTAGTAGATCGGGTCGCGTAGGTGACTCTACTCTTACAACCTCTGCGCCCATATCTGCCAACAATTGCGTTGCATAAGGGCCCGGTAATAAGGTGGTAAAGTCGAGAATCTTAATTCCCTTGAGTGGTTGTGACATTACTTACCCCTACTTCCTTTAGACCATCGAGCGGCCGATAATCAACTTCATGATTTCATTTGTACCAGCATAGATCTTCTGAACACGCGCATCTGCGTAAGCGCGCGCAACCGGATACTCCCACATGTAGCCGTAACCACCATGTAGCTGTAAACATTCATCTATCACGTCACACTGAATCTCGGTAGTCAATAATTTAAGCTTCGCTGCGGTCACCACATCTAGTTGCTTATTAATATGCAGCTCTAAGCATTTATCGACAAATACACGCGCCATCGTCAAGGTTGCTGACATTTCGGCAAGCTTAAACTGGGTGTTCTGGAACGATGCTATTTCACGGCCGAAGGCTTTACGCTCTTTAACGTATGCGACTGTTTGCTCAAGAATCGACTCTGCACTAGCGATCGCGTTTAAGCCTACCGATAGCCGCTCTTGTGGTAGCTCCTGCATAAGGTAGATAAAGCCCATGCCTTCAGCACCTAGCACGTTTTCTTTTGGGACTTTTACATCCTGGAAGAATAGCTCTGACGTATCCTGTGCCTTCATACCGATCTTATGAAGATTGGTGCCTTTTTCAAAGCCGGGTGAGTTTGCCTCAACTAACAGAAGGCTCGTACCTTTTGCGCCAGCTTCAGGGTTAGTTTTAGCCACCACGATAATTAAATCTGCTAACTGTCCATTAGTGATAAAGGTCTTAGAACCATTGAGTGTATAGAACTCGCCTGACTCGTCTAACACAGCATTGGTTTTCACACCTTGTAAGTCAGAACCGGTGCCAGGCTCTGTCATGGCAATCGCGGTCACAATTGAACCATCAACACAACCCGGCAGGTACTTTTGCTTTTGCTCTTCGGAACCGTAAGCCATGATGTAAGGCACCGCGATGTCTGAGTGCAAGCCAAAGCCGATACCACTTAAGCCGTAATTAGCAACTTCTTCATCGATCACCGCATTGAAACGAAAGTCACCTTCAACACCGCCGTATGCTTCTGGGACAGTTGGGCTTAAAAAGCCGTGTTCACCAGCCTTCTTCCATAGTTCACGAGATACCTGACCGTCTTTCTCCCATTGCTCGTGGTGAGGCACAGCTTCAGCTTCAAGGAACTTCTTAAACGCATCGCGAAACATTTCTTGTTCAGATTCAAATACTGTTCGTTTAATCATCTTTTTCTACCTTTCTTAGAATTATTCAAAGCTTGTGAGGCCCAAAACCTCACAAACTGGTTGATATAGATTTAGCTAGTCTTTGAACGTCAAATTGTCTCGGGCCATATCTTTAAGCAGTTGAGGGACTTCGTATCGCTCACCGCATTGCTGATGCAAGGCTTCGGCCCTTTCAATAAAAGACTCTAAGCCTGTTTGGTTGATAAACTGCAAGATGCCGCCCGTCCAGACCGGATAACCAATTCCCATGATGGAGCCGATATTAGCGTCTCGAACGCTGGTCAGTACTTTTTCTTCGACGCAGCGGACAGTCTCAATCGCTTGAATGTAAAGCAGGCGATCTTTGATCTCATCAACACTAACTTCACGGTCGGGTTGTTCGAACTTATCCTTTAGACCTGACCATAAGTGTTTTTTACCTTGAGCCGGATAATCGTAATAACCACCACCCGCAAGTTTTCCTGCACGTTCTAGCGCAAGCATCTTATTTACAACTTCATCGGCTGGGTGCGCCAGATAAGGTTTGCCTTCCGTTTCAAGATCCTTAATCGTTTGCTTACGAATCTTTTCCATCAAGGTCATGCTAACTTCATCGGTCACTGCCAACGGTCCTACCGGAAAACCTGCCAGGAAGGCTGCATTTTCGATCGCTGCGGCCGGTATCCCTTCACCCAACATGGCGATCCCTTCGTTTGCAAAAGTGCCGAAAACACGGGAAGTGAAGAATCCACGGCTGTCATTAACTACGATTGGCGTTTTACCAATTTGCAAAACGTAGTCATAAGCTTTGGCCAGTGTTTCATCTGAGGTCTTGTCACCACAGATGATTTCTACCAGCGGCATTTTGTCGACTGGCGAAAAGAAATGAAGGCCAATAAAGTTCTCTGGTCGCTCAGAGGCTTCCGCAAGACCAGTAATGGGTAAGGTAGAGGTATTCGAAGCAAATACAGCTGATGACTCTAATTGCGCTTCAGCTTCCTGTGTGACCTTTGCTTTTAGAATTCTGTCTTCAAATACAGCTTCAATGACTAGGTCACAGCCTTTCAAGTCCTGCGCATTATCGGTCGCCAGGATGGCGTTCATGGCAGCATCACGCTTATCACTGCTCAAGCGTCCTTTTTTCACTTTCTTATCAAGGATCTTCCGAGAATACTCTTTACCTTTTTCAGCATTTTCTACTGAAACATCTTTTAACACGACCTCAATGCCCTTAGCTGCTGATGAATAGGCAATACCTGCACCCATCATACCGGCGCCCAAAATTCCCACCTTACTCACCTTTGACGCTTCTACGCCATCAGGACGCGCTGCCCCCGCCTTGATTTCATTGAGTTGATACCAGAAAGTACCGATCATATTCTTCGCTACCTTGCTACAAACCAGCTCAACGAAATATCGTGTCTCAATGCGCATTGCCGAGTCGACATCAACTTGTAGGCTTTCAACCATTACCGAGAGAATCGACTCAGGAGCTGGCATGGTGCCTTTGGTTTTTTCGCGCATCATTGCGGGTGCAATCGGTAACATCTTCGCTAAGGCAGGCGTTGAAGGTTTTCCTCCTGGCACTTTATAGCCTTTTACATCATAAGGTTGTTGGGCTTTAGGGTTGGCTTTAATCCAAGCAATAGCCGAAGAAACAAGTTCTTCAGGTGTACCCACAATCTCATTGATCAAACCAAGGTCTTTACCTTTCTCAGGTTTGAACTGTTTGCCTTCGGTCAAAAACGGCAATGCCGCCTGAAGGCCTAAGAGACGAGACATACGGACAACACCGCCACCACCGGGCAACAAGCCAAGCGTCACTTCAGGTAGACCTAGCGTCACACCTTTGCTTAAAGCGACACGGTAATGACACGAAAGCGCAAGCTCCCACCCCCCCCCAAGTGCAGCGCCGTTGATACAAGCAACAACCGGCTTACCAGATGTTTCTAGCTCTCGCATTGCCAGTTTTAGGCGGTCAACCATCTTATACAGAACCGAGGCATTTTGACGTGTAGTTGCATAGAGGTCATCAAGGTTGCCACCGGCAAAGAAAGTCGACTTATTTGAACGGAATAGCACACCTGCGAAGTCTTCATCACGAAGTTGTTCGACTGCTGCGCATAAGGAGTCTGTAAATTCCTGGTCCATTAAGTTGGCACCGGAATTGGGCTTATCAAGAATTAAGTGAACGATATTATCTTGATCTTTTTCTACAATCACTGAACTCGTGTTGTTATTTATACTCACGGCCGTTCTCCTCTTAAACTCTTTCGATAATCGTTGCGATACCCATGCCACCGCCGACACACAAGGTCGCTAGACCAGTCTTTAAGTCACGCGCTTCGAGCTCATCTAGTAACGTACCCAAAATGATTGCGCCTGTTGCGCCTAAAGGGTGACCCATCGCGATTGAACCGCCATTAACATTTACTTTTTCTTCACTCACTTCTAGTTCGTCCATAAAGCGCATGACCACAGAGGCGAATGCTTCGTTCACCTCGAACAAGTCGATGTCCTTAACGTCCATGCCAGCTACTTTAAGTGCTTTTCGTGCAGCGGGCGCAGGACCTGTGAGCATAATCGTCGGGTCAGTTCCAACAACAGCTGTAGAAACAATACGAGCCCGTGGTTCCATACCGAATTTTTTACCAGCAGCCTCACTACCAATTAAGACAGCTGCAGCACCATCAACAATACCCGAGGAGTTACCAGGTGAATGGATGTGATTGATTGACTCAACTTGCGGATAACGCTGACGAGCAACACCGTCAAAGCCCATCTCGCCCATCATCTGGAACGAAGCTTTTAACTTACCCAAGGTCTCCATGGATGCATCCGCCCGAACCAACTCATCGTTCGCTAAAATTTCGATACCATTACGATCAACGACCGGCACCACAGATTTTTCGAAAGAGCCGCGTTCCCAAGCCGCCGCTGCTTTATGATGCGAACGCATAGCAAAGGCATCGACGTCTTCACGGGAGTATCCACCCAAGGTAGCGATCAAATCTGCACCAATGCCCTGCGGCATAAAACCCGTTTTAAAGTTCGTTTCGGGGTCCATTGCCCAAGCACCACCATCGCTCCCCATCGGGACTCGTGACATAGACTCGATACCCCCAGCGACCACGAGATTTTCCCAACCTGAACGAATCTTCATTGCAGCGGTGTTAACCGCCTCGAGCCCCGATGCGCAAAAGCGATTAAGGACAACACCTGCAACATCATCATTCCATCCTGCAGCCAATGCTGCAGTTTTTGCGATATCAGCACCTTGGTCGC
>NZ_LWFE01001323.1:0-999 GCF_001635675.1 Oleiphilus sp. HI0061
AACCAGGGCGAGCACGAGATTTATATCTCATCTGCAGACTGGATGACCCGCAACATCGACCACCGTGTTGAAGTAGGCTGCCCGGTTTACGACAAACAGCTTCAAAAGCAGATTCTGGATATCTTCGAGATTCAATGGTCAGATACCACCAAAGCGCGAATCATCGATGCGAAGCAGACCAATCAATATAAACCACGGGGTAACAAACGTAAGATTCAATCCCAACTGGCGATTCATGATTATATCGCCAAGCTTGAGAAGTGAGGTCATTGGTGCTTGCTTGGGTTTTAGCCTATTACAGGTTAGTAGGAGAGGGCGGAATGGCGGCAAGTTGGACTCTCGGCCCTTCCACACTGTGCCTTCCCGCACCACAACTCCGTCATTCCCGCGCAGGCGGGAATCCATTGTCTTGAATAGAACGCAGCATTTGAAACCGTCGTAGTAATCGAATTAATAAGGTTTGGGTCAAAAACAATGGATCCCCGCATGCGCGAGGATGACAACGGTGGGATATCATAACGTTAGGGGGTAAACATCTAATCGCGAACCGGTACACTTTGGCGTACATCCGACCAAAATCAAAACAAGTACCTATGTCTCGAAATGGCACTTTCCAGTCCAGACCTTATCAACGAGCTAGACCAGTTTCAAAAGATTGGAGAACATTAAAGCCGTGCAAACTAGCAGAGCCTTATTGCTGTTTTTTGAAAGGCAAATAAGTACTCGCATCCTCATAATAAGCTTCGAGCATTTCATTTTCTTTGCTAATAAATTCCGCAACGGGCTCTCGAAACCCTTCTTCAGCCAGCCAGTGGTTTGAGTAAGTATAAGTCGGACGAAAGCCTCGTTGGATTTTATGTTCACCCTGAACTCCGGGGTCAAACCTAGCCAGGCCATTCGCGATACAGTATTCAATCCCTTGATAGTAACAAAGCTCGAAATGAAGATTATTAGCCTCTTCGATACAGCCCCAATAACGACCGTACAAGGCATTATCGC
>NZ_LWFE01001324.1:0-1776 GCF_001635675.1 Oleiphilus sp. HI0061
TATATTTCTACGGGTGGCGGTGCCTTTTTAGAATTTGTAGAAGGTAAGAATTTACCTGCAGTAGCAATGTTAATAGAGCGCGCAAGCTCATAAATTCAATCCATGTTTTAACCGGAGATAATCATGGCATTAATTAGTATGCGACAACTACTTGATCATGCTGCAGAGTATGACTACGGAGTTCCAGCGTTTAACGTAAATAACCTTGAGCAGATGCGCGCTATTATGGAAGCAGCTGATCAAACAAATAGTCCTGTGATAGTGCAGGCTTCAGCCGGTGCTCGTAAATATGCCGGAGCACCTTTTTTGCGTCATCTTATTTTGGCGGCTATCGAAGAATTCCCGCACATTCCTGTTTGTATGCATCAGGACCACGGTACTTCTCCAGCAGTTTGCCAGCGCTCGATTCAACTTGGGTTTTCTTCAGTGATGATGGATGGTTCGCTGATGGACGATGGCAAAACACCTTCCAGCTACGAATATAACGTTGACGTCACAAAGCGCACTGTTGAAATGGCGCATGCTTGCGGTGTTTCTGTTGAAGGTGAGCTTGGCTGTTTGGGGTCTTTAGAAACTGGCCAGGCAGGTGAAGAAGATGGTGTTGGTGCTGAAGGTACACTTAGTCACGATCAGATGTTAACTGATCCAGAAGAGGCAGCAGATTTTGTTAAGCAAACTGGTGTTGATGCGTTAGCGATTGCATGTGGTACAAGCCATGGCGCGTATAAGTTCACGCGTCCACCTACTGGTGATATTTTGGCTATTGACCGTATTAAAGCGATAAATGAACGTATTCCTGGTACGCACCTGGTAATGCATGGTTCATCCTCTGTACCTCAAGAATGGCTTGCTGTTATTAACGAGTACGGCGGCGAAATTCCTGAAACCTATGGTGTCCCTGTAGAGCAGATTGTAGAGGGCATAAAATATGGCGTTCGTAAGGTAAATATTGATACCGATCTACGTCTGGCTTCTACTGGTGCTGTGCGTCGCTTTATGGCACAGAATCCAGCAGAATTCGACCCTAGAAAGTATCTAAAAGAAACTGTAAGTGCGATGAAAGAAATTGTAGTTGCTCGATACGAAGCGTTCGGAACAGCTGGTCGTGCTGATAAGATTAAGGCTCAAAGTCTTGATTCAATGTTTGCACAGTACCAAGACGGTTCTTTGGCTCCGAAGATATCTTAACCTTGGTAAGGGCCTGAATTTATTCAGGCCTTTTTTCTCATTGCGTTTAAAAAAGCCCTCATTAAAACTTTTATACTCAAACTGTCCAATATTTTCTAAGCGAAGCTGTTACTTGTCGCACAATCTTGGAAGTAAACCATAGAGCGTTCATCTGGTACATGGTATAAATGCCTGATTCATTTCTACTATTGTATTTATATGGAGTTTAAATGCACTCTCACTACCTAAGAGCCGGGAAAAATAAACTAATACTCCTGGTTGTTATTTTTCTTTCGGGCCTTTCTGCCTGTGATAGCGATGGTACTCGTAGTCTGCCTGAGGCTGCCACCGATACTACTGCACCGACTATTGTTCGCATCACTCCTGATTCTGAAGAGATAAGCTACGGCGTGGACTTAAATCCAACTGTGTTATTTAGTGAGAAAATGAATATAGATTCTTTACTTGATAATCGAGTTGGTATTTATTCTGGTAGTTTCGATCCTGACTCAATTACAGAGCCTGTTGAGCGAGAAATAAATATTTCTCACAGTACTGTCCCTGGGGAGTCAAAAGTACCAGATGAAGAAAGCGGTAAATTGATTGATG
>NZ_LWFE01001325.1:0-3099 GCF_001635675.1 Oleiphilus sp. HI0061
GTCCGTTACGAGAGCGATGGCTCGCTAGATTCAAGCTTTGGCGATAACGGAATAGTGACTACTGATATAGGCGGACTATCTAACGTTGCCTACCATGTCGCAACCCAAAGTGACGACAAGATTATTGTTGCGGGAACAGGCGATGGAGACGATTCGTCAACATATAGCAACTTCATAGTTGCCCGTTACAACACCAATGGCACACTCGACACCACATTTGAAGGCGATTCTGGTTCAGCCAATGGAATTCTAAGCTTCGATAGAAATGTCGGCGCTGATCATGTATTCGGCCTCTCAGTTTTATCAGACGATAATATTCTACTGCACGCTTATAACTTCCCGACCGATGGCATTACACTTATCAAGCTAAACGAAGATGGTTCACTGGATACTGATTTCGATGGAGACAGCGGCACGGGAAATGGAATTGTTGCGACAGGCCTATTGCAAGCCTCCTTCCATTTCTACAGCTCAACAATGGCGGTACAAGATGATGGTAAAATCTTAGTCACTGGCAATGAAGTTACTACCAATAATTTCTTAGTTGCACGCTTTAATCCAGATGGAACACTTGATACGACATTCGACGGCGATTCAGGCACTGGAAACGGCGTAATTACCATTGACAGCGGTTTCACAGACCGTGGAATGTCCATAGCTGTCGAATCAAGTGGCGATATATTAATCTCAGGACATTCTGTAACCGCATCTTCTTTTGATTACACAACTATTCGACTAAATTCGGATGGAACATTAGATACTGCGTTTGATGGTGAAACTGGGACAGGCAATGGTATTGTAATCAATAATATTAATGCGGCCGACTTTGTTAGTTCTTCGGCAATACAAATTGACGGAAAACTACTTGTCGCAGGCTCGTCCTCGAACGAATCTGATATTTCTATCATTCGGTTACTAGCAGATGGAAAATTGGACACTAGTTTCAACAATACAGGCCTACAAACTCTCAATTTAGGAGGAATCGAACAAGCCTACTCCTTATCAATTGATTGTGAAAACCATGCCATCGTTGGCGGCACAATAAACAATGACTTTGGCATTACAAGGCTTGATCTGGGCCTAAACCATCCGCCAACCGGCTCTGACGGGTCAATTACGGCCAATGAGGGAGGAATCTACCACTTTAATGCGTCTGATTTTGGATACTCTGATGAAGACCTAGACAATCTAGTGCGTATCAGTATTGAATCGCTTCCAGCTAGTGGAACCTTGTTTGTCGATCTAAACGATAATGGTACCAATGATGGCAGTAGTGAAGCCTTAGCAGCGCAAGATACAGTCGCTATAAGTGATATCGATGCTGATAGGCTTAGTTATCTTCCAATTGGAATTAACGACTCAACTTTTTCCTTCACCGTAAACGACGGCACAAACGCCAGCTGTACTTCAAACAACATGGCCTTATCTATCAATCCTAGGCCAACAGTGACGATTGAGCAGGCTAGCACTCAAGAAGATCCAAGCAATATCGCTTCAGTAATCTTCACTATCACTTTTAGTGAGCCAATAACCGGCTTCAGCAACACCGATATTGTACTAAGCGGCACGGCTAACCCATCTACAGCGGTATTAAGTGAAGTAAGCCCAAATAACAACACGACCTATCAATTAACTGTTCTTGGCATGACAAGTAATGGCTCCGTCATAGCAACCATACCTGAAAACTCAGTTTTTGATTCAGGCGGAGCTCAGAACCAAGCCTCAACCAGTAACGATAATTCGGTCAATGTAGTCATAGATGCAGACAATGATGGTGTTTTAGATGATTCTGACAACTGCCCGTCTATCTCTAACCCTGCTCAATCTGACGGCGATGGAAACGGTATCGGTGATGCTTGTGACTCTCCAATCACAGTAGAAGGTGGTGGTTCCATTGATATCATACTTCTTTGCTTACTATCGATATTTGCATTGGCTCAATCAAAAAGCTTCAAACAGCATATACGATTCCTGCCACGCTCTCTGAACAGCCTCGCTGTCGGCTTTGCTTTAATCCATTTATCCCTTTCTCCCAGCTTATCTGAAGCATCAGAAAGCCCCTTGACTAGCTTAAACAGACTCTATATCAACAGCGCATTGGGGTTGTCGTATACAAGTACAGACTTAAATGAGTTTGACCAGCAGCTTCAATCAAACGGTTTAGATGCCAAAGCTATTGATGAGAACAGCGAGCGCTTAGGTTGGCGTTTTGGGCTTGGTTATGAGCTGAACAACAATTGGGCATTGGAGCTTAACTATCTTGATCTTGGAGAAGTTGATATCAAGTTTGAAGGCGCCTATACCGACAGTGAAAGCTTCTTCAACGCCGTCAAAAAGATACATCCCGAATCTGGTGCAGGCTGGGAGATTTCAGGTTCATACAGGCAAACATTCCTAGATAGGTTTAGCGCTTTTGCCAAGGCAGGTATTTTCTCTTGGCAAGGGAGCTACGATGCATCTCAATTTGGATCTAATCAAGGAGAGCACAAGACTAGCGGTTCAAGCTTTTCCTATGGCATCGGAGCGGGATCTAAAATAACTGATAACTGGCAATTAGATGCGCAGCTAGAACGCTTCGAGCTGGATAACGATAGTTCTTATCTAGCTTCAGTCAGTCTTAAGTACCGCTTTGATGATGCTGTCAAACTGGCCGATCAGACTTCTGCTGAGCCGGTTCTAACCGTCAAACCACCTATAGAAGAGATAACTAAACCAACTGTCAAAACAACCAAGCTGAAAACCAGCGTGGCAGCCATATCCACCTCCTTCCTAGTAGATCTTAAGTTTAGAGAGGATATAGCTAAGGTCTCGCCATCTCATTATGACTCTCTAGCTTCACTCGCAGATTTTATGAGGAAACACCCTAATACTGATGTAACCATTGAGGGGCACGCAGACAAACACGAGAAAGAGGCTGAACGCCTGTCTTTGGAGCGAGCCAAGGCCATCAAAGCCTACCTGATAAACCAGCTTGGAGCCAAACCTGAACGCTTGAGCATTAAAAGCTATGGAAGCCAAAAACCAGTTTCCTCAGAAACAAAGTACTCAAGCTTGAACAGACGAGTAGTAATCAAAGCAGGAGGCGATCGTTAGATTATG
>NZ_LWFE01001326.1:0-3610 GCF_001635675.1 Oleiphilus sp. HI0061
ATCATGATGCCTTGCTATTCTTGGAATAGAATCGTTATCGTGCCTAACAATCACCCGCTTGCTTCAGATAGTGATATAACATTAGCCAAGCTAGCTGAATTCCCGATTGTCACCTATGTGAAAGGGTTTACCGGGAGGTCCAAGCTTGATGCTGCCTTTTCAGAGGCTGGATTATCTCCAAATATTGTCTTTACTGCGTCCGATGCCGATGTCATAAAAACTTATGTGAAACTCGGTTTGGGTATCGGGATCGTAGCATCCATGGCTTACGACACTCAAAAAGATGTCGGCTTGACTGCGATTGATACCGACCGACTGTTTGAGGCAAGTGTTACCAATATCGGATTCAGGAAGGGGACCTTTATGCGCGGCTTTATGTATGAGTTCCTACAACAGTTTGCACCTCATCTTACTCAGAAGGTTGTCGAGGAAGCATGCTACCGCCATATGCATCGTCAGGACGTTCAAGAAATGTTTGAAAATGTTAAGCTCCCGCGCTACTAAGAAGCATGGCTTAACATGAAGGCGCCTTAGTTGTACTCGAGTGCTGTAGGGTTGAGGGCTAGCAAGAAACTTTCAAGGTTGTCAGCCAACTCTTTATAATCTTTTCGACCTGGGCGCTCTAAAATGACTTTCCCGCTATGATTTTCAATACTTACAACTTCATTGCTGTCGGTGCAGCCGATAAATAGCGTTAAGCTCTGTTTGTTCTTAAGCTTCGCGAAACAGTGTCCGAGTATATTTTCTTTTAGACGCTCCTGATCTTCTTCGTTCCACGTTTGTATTAACGCAAAATCAACTAAAGGGTGCTCTACACGCATTCCGTTCGCCCAGTAGCTTTCGAAGAAGGCGTGGAAATCGGGATGGAATTTGGTCTCGAGCGCATCTTCAAGGCTTGCAAAGATATTCCCTGATCTCTTTTCCTTATGGCGCCAGTAATGACAGTCTTTGACGATACTAACTGCGCAAGGCGAGGGCCAGATCGGGTCGCATTGAAAAGAGGGTAAGCCGAGTTCATTAGCATTATGAAAAAGATTTTCGTAACGGGTTAGTATTGAATCGAGCGCTAAAAAAATCTTATCCATTATAATTTAATAAAGCCTAGTTCTTGATGTGTACTCGTGGGAGTGATTGTTGGTCTACAGATATCTTATCAATTGGGGCGATTACAGTCGACTCACCATTTACCACGACTTCACCATCTTGATTACTAACGTCACACTGAAACAACACTCTATGGTTTTCGAGCTTTTGGAGTACAGTGAGCTTTACCGTCAGCGTGTCTCCCAGCTCTACTTTTCGCTTAAAGCTTAGGTTTTGGTCCAGGTAGATACTTCCAGGCCCAGGAATGACTTTGTCGAAAGCGGTTGAGATAAGTGAGCTAGCCCACATGCCATAGCCGACTGTATCGTCATATACATTCTTTTTCGCAGCATCGACAGATAAAGCACTCAGCGGCATTTCGCCATTAGTCGCAGCAAATAAAACCAAATTCTCATCACTTAATGTTTTAGTAAATGTGGCATAATCGCTGACTCTTAATTCGTCATAGGTAATGTTTTCAAGTACGCGCATAACTTCTTAGCTTCTATAGTTTTGAATTAATTTTCTTTACAACTAATTTTGACAGAATAGTTTTAAGGTTCGTCTATTTAGAATAGGCTAGAATCCGTACGAATCAAAAACTTAGCTTTATTATTTTTTGTTATTTTGAACCAGGTTTTATCTAATGCCCTTAGATGTCAGAAAGCTTCAGCAGGCCATATCCAGCTGTTCTTACAAAGATCAAAGTCACTTTAAAAAACGACTCAAGCAACTCTCATCACACGGTGATGATAACGCCCTAGAGGAAAAGCTTGAAAAGCTAACTCAAGAAATTGAGGAATCTAAAGATCGTCTAAGTAAAAAAATAAACCGTCCGGTTTCAATCAAATACCCGCCTCAGCTACCTGTCTCCCAAAAAGTTGACGACATTAGCAAGGCAATAAAGGATAACCAGGTTGTAATTGTTGCTGGTGAAACCGGATCAGGTAAAACGACTCAGCTGCCAAAAGCCTGTCTTCAAGCGGGGCTTGGAAGGAAGGGCCTTATCGGCCACACTCAGCCAAGGCGTCTCGCTGCACGCACCGTTTCGACGAGATTAGCGGAAGAGCTAAATTCCCCGCTTGGTGATCTGGTTGGCTATCAAGTTCGTTTTACCGATCAAGTTAGTGATAGTACGCTAATAAAGGTCATGACGGATGGTATTCTCTTAAATGAAATCAAGTTTGACCGTTACTTAAATCGTTATGAAGTTATTATTATTGATGAGGCGCATGAGCGTAGTTTAAATATTGATTTCTTACTCGGTTACTTAAAACGCGTTCTGCTGAAAAGACCTGAATTAAAACTCATTATTACCTCTGCCACGATCGACGTAGACCGGTTCTCGGAGTTCTTTACTGGCGCGCCAATATTTTCTGTTTCAGGGCGAAGTTATCCGGTTGACGTGAATTACCGCCCATCTATTGGTGCAGATGTACAAGAGTTATCTCTTGGTGAGCAGATAGCTACAGTGGTCGAGGAGATTCAAGACGAAGAACGCCAACGCTCTTGGCAAGTTGGCGATGTTTTGGTTTTCTTACCTGGCGAGCGAGAGATCAGAGAGATCGCCAAGACCCTTAATGATTATGAATGGCGTGACACCGAGATACTGCCCTTATATGCCAGGTTAAGTACCAAAGACCAGAGCAGGGTGTTTCAACCTCACTCTGGCAGACGAATCATCCTTTCTACTAATGTCGCTGAGACCTCAATTACAGTGCCTGGTATCCGCTATGTAATTGACCCCGGTACCGTGCGGATTTCCCGCTATTCGTATCGCTCAAAATTACAGCGTTTGCCTATCGAGTCAATCTCCCAAGCGAGTGCAAATCAACGAAAGGGTCGTTGTGGGCGGATTGCTGAAGGTATTTGTTATCGACTTTACAGTGAAGACGACTTTATTTCACGACCTGAGTTTACCGATCCGGAAATACAGCGCACCAATCTAGCGGCTGTTATTCTTAAAATGATCGACTCCGGACTCGGGGCAGTGAAAGACTTTCAGTTTATTGATCCACCTGACTCTCGTCTTTTAAATGATGGCTATAAACTACTATTTGAGTTGCAGGCCGTCGATGAAAACAACCGCTTAACAGCGTTGGGCAAGAAACTTGCGACGCTTCCCACAGACCCTCGTTTAGGACGCATGCTGCTTAGCGCTCAGGACTTAAACGCAGTAAAAGAAGTGCTGATTATTGTTAGCGGCTTAAGCATACAAGATCCTCGTGAGCGCCCTGCAGATAAGCAGCAAGCAGCTGACCAGGCTCATGCGGAATATAAAGACCCTGAATCAGATTTCCTTTCTTTTTTGCGGTTGTGGGAATTCTTTGAAGATAAACGCCAGGAGCTAAGCAATAATCAATTAAAGCGCTTTTGCCAGAAAAACTTCCTATCCGCTGTGCGTATGAGGGAGTGGCGCGAGATACATAGACAACTATTACTCGTTTTAAAAAGCATCGGCATCAAGGAAAATGATAGCGAGGCTTCTTATGACTCTATTCATAAGGCTTTATTGAGCGGCTTGCTT
>NZ_LWFE01001327.1:0-615 GCF_001635675.1 Oleiphilus sp. HI0061
ACTACTTTTTGTCACACTTGAACCTGGTAATTGAAATTTATCTCGCCAGGAATACAAGGTGGATAGGTTTATGTTTTCCTGGGCTGAAAACGTTCTTAATGATAACCCACTTTCAAGCCACTTCTTAACAATGGCTTCTTTAAACTCTTTTGAATAATGCTTCACTCATATTCTCTTACCGCCTCCTATTCAATTATTAAAAATTAACAGAGGCGACAACTATCCTGACACAGGGGGCATCCTAATTTACTCACCACGTCTACGTGACCTCCCATCATTTCAGATAGTTCGCGCACGATAGTTAAGCCTAAACCTGTCCCGCCATACTTACGTGTGGTAGAGCTGTCCTCTTGTGAGAAAATATCGAAGATTGTGCCGAGTTTTGCTTGTTTTATACCTACTCCAGTATCAGTAATACTAATACTCACTTTTATTTTATCGCCAACTTCTAAGGTCGAAGCGGTCATTTTGATAATGCATTGTTCGGTAAACTTTTCTGCATTGCTGACTAGATTCGAAACGATTTGCTTAATTCTATTCGGGTCACCTTTTAAATACTGATGAGAAATGTCTGTGCACTGGAGTTCAAGCTTGACGCCTTTCTTTTCAACAGTC
>NZ_LWFE01001328.1:0-1883 GCF_001635675.1 Oleiphilus sp. HI0061
GCGCGGCACTCTCCGCCATCCGGCGGGCACCACAGCTGGGGCAGAACCCTCTGCGCTTGCAGCTAAATGCCACCAATCGTTCATGATGGCAATCCTCGCAGCGGACACGCAAAAAGCCATATTCCAGCCGACCACATTGGAGAAAATCTTCGAACTCTCTCTGAACGTAACGAGGCAAGCTTTGTCCCTGACCCTCCAACGAGGACTTAAAGACAGGATAATGTTCCTGAACCAATTGATAGAGGAACGTCTTTTCGGGCTGATGGCGTTCATAGTATGGTGCTTGACTCGCCCAGACATTCCTTGCCGGTGACATGAGTATCCCTCTTGATACTGTTTATGCATACAGCATATAGAAGAAGCTTCACTTAGCGAATATTGGCCGTAATTTTGTAAAAACAGTCCAACTGTTATGTCCGCTTATCTCACTTTCCAGAAGTAACCGATCAGATCAATATTGGCCAAAAAATCTTTGTTTATCGATCAGTCATGAAGGTCCGTTTTGCGGACGTCATTGGCATCTGTTTAAAAAATACGGTAAATACTAAAGTTTGACGATATAATAGAGAAAATTTATAGACTGGAGCGGTGGATGCCGGTAATAAGTAGGTTTTATGGAATATTGATCGCAATGTATTTTAACGATCATAACCCTCCGCATTTTCATGCAAAGTACTCAGGGTATGAGGCTCTATTTAACTTTGATGGAGAAATCATCGAAGGTGAATTGCCTAACAGAGCTATCAAATTCGTTCAAGAATGGATTTCATATCACCTAACTGAGTTAGAAGAAAATTGGGACAAAGCTCGCTCTGGCGAACCTTTGAATTACATAGCACCGTTGGAGTAACAAATTATGCTTCATATTAAATCAGCAAAGCACGTTTCCGACTTTACACTTTGGGTTGCTTTTGATGATGGCACTTCAGGCAATATTGACTTAAAAGGAGCTTTGGAAGGTACCGTCTTTTTACCATTAAAAGATGTAGCTGTTTTTTCTAAAGTTTCAGTTGATCCTGAGCTAGAGACTGTGGTTTGGCCTAATGGTGCAGACCTTGCTCCTGAGTTCTTAAAAGACCTACACCAAAAACAAAACCAAGTTCACAACTGAATATTGGTATCTCTGACAGGTAGCTACTTTTTAGTATCCACCTGTTGGAAAATATCTACACCTGGATTCGTTCGGCAAGATCAAGCGCATCATCTACTTCAACTCCAAGATACCTTATAGTACTGTCGATTTTTGAGTGCCCTAGCAATATCTGAATAGCTCTAAGATTCTTTGTTTCACGATAAATAATTGAAGCTTTTGTTCGCCTCATTGAGTGAGTGCCATAAGCTGCCTTATCTAAACCAATACTGGAAACCCATGAGTCAACAATTCGAGCATATTGTCTAGTAGATAGATGCTCTGATTTCTTACACCGACTTTGAAATAAGAAATCGTTAAAACCTAAATGCTGAATCTCAATCAGTTTATTTAAGGTCGTTTTTGTCTTCGCTGTAATTTCAAATTGAACAGGTGTTTTCGTTTTTTTCTGAATGATTTGTGCGCGTGATTGAATACCATCGCCATGACTTATGTCACTGACTGACAGTCTGACAAGATCACAACTTCGAAGCATGCTATCAATTGCTAGGTTGAAAAGAGCTAGGTCTCTGATACTTTGTAAGCGTCTAGCCAAGCACACATAATACCAAACCCAACAATTAATTACGCTAGTTCCAAAATTCACAAGGAACTAGCACATGACTAAAAAGAACACCAAGAAAGCCAAACACGACTGGCCAAGTATCTTCGATTATCAAAAAGAGAGCGGGTTAACGGTTGCAGAATTCTGCTCCATACATAAAATCAGCACCTCTTCGTTCTACCTCAATAA
>NZ_LWFE01001329.1:0-1112 GCF_001635675.1 Oleiphilus sp. HI0061
TATGAAGTATCAACCTAAACTAAATTGGCTTTAGTTGGCGCTGCAATGCTGTGACTCCTCAGCAGTGCGCTCAAAAAACTCAGCGTAAGTCTCAAGTAGTTCAGGCTTCTCCCAATGCAAAAAGTGCCCCACCCCTTTGACTAGCTGAAACTCTCCATTCGCCAGCATTTTAGTAGCTTTACGCGTGTCAAAGAGGTCCATAATGGTATCGAACTGCCCCATAACAACTAGCACGGGAATCGCAATCGAGCTCAACTCAATATGCTGCTTAAGATCCCCCATCTGAGTAACCGACCGACTATGCTCATAAAATGATGCATACTGCTCCTCACTCATATCATTAAACTGGCTAATAATTTGGCGCTTTAAATGCTCAGGAATAAGTTGGCCAAACTTCTCTATCATCAATGGCGCAATTTCAGCGCCACGCCCCTGCTCAATATAAGACTGAACTTGATCTATAATTACCTGAAGGACTGAATTTGCACGCGTGCCAAAACTGCCAAGAACAGCCCGATTAAACAAATCCGGATAACGATCCAAATAAGAAGCCGCAACAATTGAGCCCCAAGAGCCGCCAACTAAATATCGACTAGAGTACTTTTGCGCATCAATTCTGACTAATAACTCATGCAAGGCATCCACTTGCTCTTCAAGCGATACCCCCATGCAACCGTAGTTAATTTTTGCACGCCCTTGCCCAGGCAAGTCAAATACCAGGATGCTGTATTCAGTTTGAAAACGAGAGACAAAACTGCGCCATGCAGACATGGTTTGTTTTGCACCGCCAATGCATACCATTAACTTATCTGAAGAGCCATATAGCCTATACGGAATTTCAAATCGTGAGACCTCAAGTTTCCCTGCGATTTTATTCACACAAGCCTCCTTCCACCTAATGTCACTGAGCGAGCAGTTAAGGGTGATAGAAATCAGAGCAGATAACAAGTTAATTGGGTAAGATTTGTGAAAGTATGCCTTAAAAGATCAAAATCTTAATTCAGGCCTTTAGTTAACATCGCCTGATCTACAACAGATTGCCCCCCTAACCAGATCGCACGTAAAGCACGAGAGAGGGCTGTATTCGAAAATGAGGAAACACGCACGTTATT
>NZ_LWFE01001330.1:0-1238 GCF_001635675.1 Oleiphilus sp. HI0061
AGCCACAGGCAACGAACTAAAGTTCCGCCTTCGGCTACACAACGTGGTGTTGTTCTACTTGGGTGTTCTAAAACATCTAACCAGTTCATCAAACATCACTCCGGCCACAAAGAAACGTGGCCTGCGTTGGACGCACGATAGAGCCGTGCGCCGTTTATAAAAGCGTTAAATGTTTTTTGGCTCTTAAGGTTTAGGGCTCAATATTCGGCAGGGAATGCTCGTTTCTTATCATGTATTCCTCCGTGTAAAGTTTTAGGGTAGGTGGCACGTTTTCCCACTGTTCCGCTCTGCTGTTTAAGCTTCTCAGGCACATTTGAATTTGTAGAGGCCTCGTCGGTGGTGTGTTCTTAGGGAGTCCGGTAAAGTCGCCATCTAGGGTGTTTTTGTCTCTGGGCAAGTACAAAGGTTTTAACGTGGTGTTTGGTGTAGTTGGGTGTTCTAAAACATCTAACCAGTTCATCAAACATCACTCCGGCCACAAAAACACGTGGCCTGCGTTGGACGCACGATAGAGCCGTGCGCCGTTTATAAAAGCGTTAGGTGAAAAATTAGTAGGCAGCATTAGTTTCAATAAGATAAAATCTCGGTTCAACTTAAATCAATAACTTAAAATTAAGGAAAATCATAATATGTTAAAGAATAAACTGTTTGGTTTCGTAATAATCGTATCAGCCTTATTTATGTCAGGGTGCGCAACGAACCTGTTTCCAGGAGGCCCAACCCCAGCTGGTGTAATTATCACTAATGTGAAAGGCCCTGCTCAAAACTTAACCGTAGCAACCGATAAAGATGCACAGAGTTCAAAAATGGGCTCAGCGAGTGTATCTGCAATTGCTGGTTTATTTGCATTTGGCGATGCAAGTATAGATACAGCCATGAAAGAAGCCGGCATCACAAAGGTACATCACGTAGATCATCAAGTTAACTCTTTTCTATTTGGTCTTTGGCTACAAAACACAACCATCGTGCATGGAGAGTAAATATAGTACCACCTAACAAGTGCAGCTTGCGGAACTACGTGAGCTGTCACGTTTTGTGCGTTGCACAAAAAGCGCCATCACACTCCGTCCGCAACTGCAGGCGTTAGCTGTAAAAAAGGAGTTAAATTGAAGCACATATTTGTTATTGCAGTTTTAGCCTTATTGTCAGGTTGTAGTTCAATGGTAAAGACCGAAATTGGAGATTACGATTACGGCAAAAGTTTAAGTGAACTACAAAGTCAGCATATCGAGTTACAA
>NZ_LWFE01001331.1:0-5131 GCF_001635675.1 Oleiphilus sp. HI0061
CATCGAACAGGAAACACCTGAGCCTTTGCTAACACCACCCTCTCTCATTCTAAACGAAGAACCTATTGCCAACACACAACGCTACGATCAACTAAGAGGTCATCCTTATGCACATTGAAACCATGATCCACACCTTCAAACAACTCAAACTACACGGTATGGCCAACAGTGTTATGGAGCTATCACAGCAAGCCGGGCCATCTTACCTTCAAGCACAGCCCATTCTTGAAGCCTTGATCAAAGCTGAAGTAACAGATCGAGAAGTGCGATCAATCGCTTATCAGATGAAGCATGCAAGGTTCCCAGCCTACCGTGACCTAGCTGGCTTTGACTTCAATCAAAGCAGTGTAGATGAAACGCCTGTCAAAGCGCTTCATCGCTGTGAGTTCATCGAAGGCAGCCACAACATCGTACTTATAGGAGGCCCTGGCACGGGTAAAACTCACTTAGCAACGGCAATAGGCGTACAAGCCATCCAACACCACCGACTACGAGTGCGCTTCTTATCGACCATTGAACTTGTGAATCAACTTGAACAAGAAAAACTCGAAGGTAAAGCGGGACGCATTGCGAACAGGTTAAGCCATACAGACTTGGTTATCTTAGATGAACTTGGTTACTTGCCCTTTAGTCAAACGGGAGGCGCATTACTATTCCACTTGCTAGGCAAACTATATGAGAAAACAAGTGTGATTATCACGACTAACTTAAGCTTTTCAGAGTGGAGCCAAGTCTTCGGTGACGCAAAGATGACAACCGCATTACTTGATCGACTAACGCATCACTGTCACATCATTGAAACAGGTAACGAAAGTTACCGCTACAAAGAATCTACTAATAAACGAATTTAAAACTGGAAATAAAAGAAAAGTTCAGGCCATAATCTGGCCTCTCAGGCGGGTCAAAATTAAGTGCAAAAGCAGGGTCAGTTTTACATGCAAATTAACAGGCGGGCTGCCGTATTGCCTTTATACCAGGAGTAGAGGCCGATGCTTAAACATATGACTTGTGAAAGCATGGTTACGATTGTGCTGATGCTAATGATGTATTCGTATTCGATAATAAAGCAGAGTAAGCTTGTGGCAAAAGCTAGCGCCGCCAAGACTTTAATTGACAGGTCAAGCTTGAGAGACAGCACTCTTAAGTTGATGTAGGCGCGACAATATAAGAAGCCGAATGCAACGCTCATATTCATGAAGAAGGGGATGCTGATTTTCTGCCAATAGAGAGAGTTTGGCCATAAGGCTTGGAAGGCAACCCCTTTAATCCCACCCAGGTACAAGAAAAAGCAGATAAAGATACCGCTTAACCAGATATACATGACGTCTCTTAGGAATACGGCATTTACTGCTGAAATAAATAGCGCAAGAATTACGATCCCATAGAGAATGCCGAGCAGTAGCTTAACTTTATCTATTTCATGAAAGAAGGTGTCATTGGGCCATATTTGAAGGGGGACAAACATCGAACTAGAGGTATCGATGCGCATATAAAAAGTTTGGCTTTCGTTGGCTGGCGTGTTGTGTAAAAAAACGATATTTCGATAATCGATGTCTCGTTGCTCAAAGGGATAAGCATCACCTGCGATTTCTTTAGTATACTCGCCCTCACTATCTGGTATGAAGTATTCAATTGAATCAAGGATCGGGTAGCGAACCTCAAGGTACCAGCGTGTGGCTTCTGGGCTTATGTTATCGACTGAAAAGCGGAGCCAATATACTGAGTCAGTAAATCCTTTTGCAAGGCCATCGTTGGGAGCATTTTGCCATTTTAGACCATTATTATACTTTGAGTCCGCGGCCATAATATCTTCAAAAATAGAATGCCGTCTTTATCTTCGATGTATTGGGTGTAAATGCCTATATTTTCGGGTATTGACTCAGCGCTGAGCTTGTATCCGGGAAGTTGTTCAGAAAAAGCATAACGCCCTACAACGATGAGGATTAGTAATAGGAATAATTTAGCTAATGGGTGGCTGAGCCTGATTTTTCTCATCTAAACGGCTTTTTTATTTTTTGAGGTCGTCCAGAGAAGTTCATTGTGGACAGAATAGGTAGAGCTCGATCAGCCGGGCTAATTATGGAGCTCTTCTAAATATTAAAAATAGTACATAATGTCAGGAAAATCCTATTTTAAGATGCAAGAGAAGAGAAAAAACTTGTTTTTAGTCGTATGAATTCTTCTTTTGCCATTGGTCTTCGTCATCGAGAAAGCTATCCCACTCTTTGTTGCCTTCTTGTTTTTTAGCTTCTTCTTGTTCTCTGAATTTTTTGTTGTGTTGATCCGCTACTTCATCAAGCGCTTTGATTTTGGCTTTGTAAAGCGCAATAGCTTTTGCGGCCTGAGGGTGTTTGGCAAACTCTTTAAATGCATCAATTGCACTGTGGTAATTATGAATTGCAACTCTGGGCTTGCCATTGGCATTTGCCGCTTCGGCTCGGCCACAGAATAAGTCTGCTTTGGATTGGCAAATCGAAAGACTGATGTGATCCAGATATTTTTTTGCACTGCCGGCATTCAGACGCTTGGCCTTATGTTGTGACTGAATAAAGCGTTGAAGTACCTCCAGGTAGCCTCTCACTTCTTTGGCTTTGGCTTCTGTTTTTACGGGGACTGCCGGAAATTTGGGGTTGTTTTCGCGTAAGTTCTTTAGATAGTCATGATCAGCAGTGAGGTAACCTTGTAGGCGCTCGGTTTTATTTAAAATGATCAGTTCATTAAGCGTTTCAACTGAGCGCTCGGCGATCATGATGCGTAGCTCGTTGTTTAAGTACTGCGGGGGCAGGTCGTGAATCAACTGTTGCATGCGGTTATGTCGCTCAGTCAGCACATTGGTTTTGCGAATGCGCTCAACACGTGCTCGCTCGCGCGCTTGAGAAATATAAATAGCACCAATGCAAAGAAATATGATAGCAACGATGGCGATTGTAATAGTGGTTGTTGACATAGCTAAGATCTTAAAAAATATACAAAAGGTTAAACTGAAATTGCTTATACCTTTGAGTATAGACCAGCGTTTGTGATTTTCTATCTGGGATTTAGGGTGAAATGGTAAATGATTGTGCAAACTTTGATCGGATAGAATTTGGGGTTTGTCACATTTTCATGTAAAATCTGCCGCCTTTATTACGCACCTGGCGAAGAAGTTTACTTTTGCTAGGGGCAATTTCCTTGTTATTTCAAGTGTTGAGGCTGATACAAAGATGACAGAGCGCGTTCAAGCTGCAGGCCTGCAGGTCGCAAAAGAGCTATTCGATTTCGTAAACGAGAAAGCAATTCCAGGTACAGGCGTCGATCAGGATGCATTTTGGGCTGGTTTCAGCGCAATCGCTAATGAGTTGGCACCACGTAACCGCGAGCTGCTTGCAAAGCGTGATGACCTTCAAGCTAAGATTGATGCGTATCATTCTGAGCGTAAAGGCCAGTCTTTGGATTTCGCAGAGTACAAAGCATTTCTTCAGGAAATTGGTTACCTGGTAGAAGAAGGCCCGGCATTTGAAGCAACGACTGAAAATGTAGAGCCAGAGATCGCTGAAATGGCTGGCCCACAGCTAGTTGTGCCAGTAATGAACGCTCGTTTCGCATTGAACGCTTCTAACGCTCGTTGGGGTTCTTTGTACGATGCGCTTTATGGCACGAAAGTTATTTCTGAAGAAGGTGGCGCTGAAAAGGGCCCAGGTTATAACAAAGTACGTGGCGACAAGGTTATCGCTTATGCTCGTGGTGTATTAGACACGGCTGCACCTTTGGCTAAGGGTTCTCACGTCGGTACAACAAACTACGCAATCGTTGACGGTAAGCTTGCCGTGACACTGGCTGACGGTTCTACTTCAGGTCTAAAAGAAGAAGACAAATTTGTTGGTTACACCGGCGACGTAGCTGCACCAACATCTATTCTTTTGAAGAACAATGGTTTGCACATCGAAATCCAAATCGATGCGACTAGCCCAGTTGGTTCAACTGACGCTGCTGGCGTTAAAGATTTGATCATGGAAGCGGCACTGACCACTATCATGGACTGTGAAGACTCTGTTGCTGCGGTTGACGCAGAAGACAAAGTGACGACTTACGGCAACTGGTTAGGCCTAATGAAAGGCGATCTGGCTGAAGACGTAAGCAAAGGCGGTAAGACATTTACACGTGTGATGAATGCTGACCGTGAATTCACGGGTGTTGACGGTAATACTTTCTCTTTGAAAGGTCGTTCAATGTTGTTCGTTCGTAACGTAGGTCACTTGATGACTAACCCTGCGATTCTTTTGGAAGACGGTTCTGAAATTCCTGAAGGCATCATGGACGGTGTTGTGACAGCGCTTATCGCTATTCACGACTTGAATGGCAATAGCCCATTCAAGAACTCTACAACAGGTTCTGTCAATATCGTTAAACCTAAGATGCACGGCCCAGAAGAAGTGGCTTTTGCTAACGAATTGTTTGCACGTGTTGAAGATGCACTTAACCTGCCTCGCTTCACGATGAAGATGGGTATTATGGATGAAGAGCGTCGTACCACTGTTAACTTGAAAGAATGTATCCGTGCAGCGAAAGACCGTGTTGTATTCATCAACACAGGCTTCCTTGACCGTACCGGTGATGAGCTACACACGTCAATGTTGGCAGGTCCTTTTGTTGCTAAGACTCAAATGAAGCAGCAAGTTTGGATTAACGCATACGAAGATTGGAACGTTGATACAGGTTTGGAAACAGGCCTACAAGGTCGTTCACAGATTGGTAAAGGCATGTGGCCGATTCCTGATGAAATGGGCATGATGATGGAGCAGAAAGTGGGCCATCCTAAAGCGGGTGCTAACACGGCTTGGGTTCCTTCTCCTACTGCTGCAGCACTTCACGCAATTCACTATCATCAGATTGATGTATTTGCGGTTCAAAACGAACTTAAGACTCGCGAGCATGCAAACGTAGATGACATCTTAAGCGTTCCACTAATGTCTGCAGATGAAGTTAAGGCGCTAACGCCTGAATTCATTCAGAACGAAATCGACAACAACTGTCAGGGTATCCTGGGTTATGTTGTACGTTGGGTTGATCAGGGTGTTGGTTGTTCTAAAGTTCCAGATATCAACAACGTTGGTTTGATGGAAGATCGTGCAACATTGCGTATTTCTTCTCA